>CAZVVV010000142.1:0-2526 GCA_964630725.1 uncultured Muribaculaceae bacterium | reverse complement strand
TAGAAAATATTTCTAAATATCAGTTTTTATTTTAACTACTTTTTCAGCAGTCTCACATAATGCCAGTAATTTTTTATATAGTAGTTCTTTTTAATACTTTTATAAATTTTTGTTGTAAATATGGATTTGCAAATTGTTCTTCCAGTGTTAGAACACTATTTTTGTATCTATTATATGCTTTATCATAATTCCCTTGTTCGATTTGTTCAACACAGTAATCAACTATATTATCATAAATATAATTATAAATAACATCAGATTTTTCCTCTTTATTAATAGTTTCGACAATAATTGGTGCTACTTCATAATAATGTTCTATATCTTCTTTTGATACAAAATTATCCCTAAACCATCTTAATACAGTTAATTCATAACAATTATCATCAAAATTTTCTTGGAAATACTTCATACAAGCCGAAGTTAAATAACATTTAACATCTGTATGTTCTGTGCTACCATTTGTTGTGTCTATAATATGTGCTGATTTTGAATCACTATCAACTGCAATATGAATTGATTCATGAGAACCCTTAGGATCTGATGTATACACATCTATTTTAGTATCATATTTATTACTGTTTGGAGTAGTTGCTTTTATTATTGGTTTATCATCTGTCATTTTTATCACTCTCTTTCGTTATATTAGATAAAATTTTGCCAATTTGGAATACAGAATATGATATACCCTCCATATGAAATTTGCTATCATAATCTGCTAAACATAGTTCTAATTGTGAAATAATAGATTCTATCTTTTTATATTGCCTTATAATTGTTTCATATTTTTTGGATTTATAATTATCTTGCCAACATTTCATATTGGTATGAGCATAATTTAAATATTCAATAATTTGATCTTTGGATAATTCTAGATATATCTTATCTTCTAAATTAATTGCCTCATTTATAGCTTTTTCCAGATTTAATAATGCATAATTCAAATTACTTGAAAAATTTAAATTCAGTTTTTCATTTTCTTTCATAGTTCTCCTTTCTTGCTTTTTATTATATACCAAATATTAAAAAATACAAATTATTATAACTATTCAAAAGTTGCACTTGACTTTTTAATTAATAATTCCCTGATTAGGGAATAGTAGTATTTAGATAGTTTTTAAATAATCTTCTAATTCAGATAATTTAATCTTATTATTTAAGTTTTCAATAAATATCTCATTAGAATAATTAAAAGCTAGAAAAGTTATATCATTAATTATAATTCTATGTGGTTCTAAATAGGTAAGATTAGTTTTATCTATTGTTCTTAAATTACCATTAACAATAGTTGGTTTAACTCTACAAAACTCACAAATAAACTCTAATCTCTTTCTTAATGATTCTTCCATTCTAACTTCTTGCTTGATAACATTCACCATTTTAATCAATCCTTTCTTTGAAAGACTTTTTTCTAAACAAGAAAAAAATCAATCCTAATTTAGAATTGATTGTCTATTTATTCTCGAAACTAATAAATAAGTTCGAGCGGATTTCCCTATGGTGCCCTTTTGGTGGAAGTCCAACAACCACTAAGCACAAATATTTAGGTAGTAATAATTACTAACTATTACAAGTATAACATAAAATTATAGATTTTTAACAAAAATAATGTAAAATTGCTTGTAAAATTAATTAAAATAATAAAAATTAGTAAATTTAATGATATAATTATTATAGGTATGTGTAATTATACGAATACTTTGGAGGTAATTATGGAAAACGAAGCAACTAAAATATTTGAAATAGTTTTAAATAATTCTAGTAATTTAAGCAAAGAAATAAGAATGCAAGTTTATAAAATGCTCGATTTAGATGGAAAATTAATTTTACCCAACGCAAATGAAAATATTAAACTTTTAGAGCAGATAAAAGCAAGCATTGAAACATTTTCTTTTAATTCACTAGAAGCTCAATTTTTAAATCAAGTTCAAGAAATAATAAAAGAAGAATTGAAAAAACTTCAAACTAATAGTGATTATGAATTGATGCAAAATAGTTTAATAGAAAGATTAAAGAGTTTAAGAAGTATTGATATTTCTTTAGATAGCGATTTTAAAAATTTAGCAAGTAAGATTGCTAGTGATTTTCATTCACAAGATGAGTATTATAGTTATTTTATGGCTAGAGAAGAAAAAATTACTAATATGATAAATTCATATAATCAAAATATTGTAAATTCTTTAATTAATCTAACACCAAAGTTAATGGAAGAATTGAAAAATGAAAAAGAAAAGAAATCTACGCCACAAGAAATGAAACAAAATAATTCAACTACTGATTTAAATAATCTTATGAATAATATTAATACAAAACTAGATGATATGAATAAAATTGATGGATTAATAAATGCTTGCAAAAAGAAATACAATGAATTGCAAAGAAGATTTTCTTATTTAACTTCTGGTGCAACATCTAACATAAATTCTAGTAAAATAATGTTAGAAAAAGAAGAGATAAGAAAAGCATTAAAGCAATTAACTGAATTAATACATAAACTATCTGCAAGTAAATATGCAACTGATTTAATGA
>CAZVVV010000141.1:0-2608 GCA_964630725.1 uncultured Muribaculaceae bacterium | reverse complement strand
TCTCATCGCCGATATTGTGTGCCGCACGAATTTCATCGGAAATGGCTTTGGTTACCTCTCCAATTTTTTCCTTATCCCAGCTCTGCCCCATCGCGAGGCATACAGGAAATGAGGTTACATTGTACGCTTTTTCATTAACATAGTTCAATGCATTAATGCCATGGCTTGCCTCATTTGAAAAATGCCAAGACGGGATTCCCAAACGGGGAATTGGGGCTGTCCATGTGCCGCACCAGGAAATTTTCTCCTCCAGAGTCATCCTGCTTACCAAATCGGCTGCCCGCTCCTCAAAGGATAAGGACTGGTCTCTGAACTTCTCCATGATAACTCTCCTTTTAATTTTGTATTTCAAACTCCCGCAAGGGAGTTATGCACCTATTAACTTTATTTCCCTTTCCTATGGGGGCATAATATACCTCTATCACCACACCCAAGCGGGTGTAATTTACAATATCAAATACTTACTGCCGTGTGTAGGTATCCTCGTCCAAAATCAACGTGTCATTTCCTTTTAGTTTAAACTTAATGGTTTGCTCCGTAACTGCGGTTCCCAGCACAGTCACCTTCAAATGAAGCCGATTTCCGCGCAGGACCTCGTATGTCATTGTGCCGTAAGAAGTGGAATCCTGTGATACGACGGTACCATCCGCTGCTGTTACCTCTTCATATAATGTGACCGTTCCGTCACTTGTAAAATTTACGTACTTTCCGCCTTTTCCATCAAAAGCATCACAGTACCAGCTTCCGACAATCAGCTCTTTATTGCTTGCCAAGGTCTTGGAAGGAAAAATCATGGAATAAAGGAGTAAGATAATGGCAATGCCGCAAATGGCAATTGCAACATAATAAAATGCTTTTTTCATATCAGGGGGACGCGCCTTTCCGGGTAAAATTTGTGCGCCCTGGGAGGCCCCAGGGCGCACCCCTTGAGTTTAGCTTAAAATCAGCTCAGAAAACTATGATGCAATTGCAGAATATTTCTCATTTGCTGCCTTTGCAACACTGCGCTTCATCTTCAGCTCTGCAATCAGGTTCTGGTTTGCAGAGAAGACAAGCAATGCCAGCAGGAAGAAGCCGGTAAGAATCTGGTTTACAGAGCTGCTCAAGCCGCAGGAAACCAGCCCAGTGTTCAAAATCCGCATGGTCACAACTCCCACAACGATTCCGATCGGCAGTCCGCAATAGCGTGCCAAGAAGGACGCCACAAAGAATCCCATCATGGAATCGAAAATGGTGCTGACGGAAGAAAGGTTGCTTGGCACCGCAATACTGGTGTGGTTGCCAACGTAGATGATTGAAGCGATCCCGGCAAAGAAGCCTGTGAGGACAAAGCTCAAAAGCTTCGTTTTCGGAAGGCTGACGCCAGAACGATATGCCACATCCTGATTGGCACCGATTACAGCCATATTCTTGCCGTGTACGGTAAACGTATGCAAAATGAAATAAATCACGAATGCAATTGCCAGGATAATGAAGCAGTACGGCTTGTTGGACAGGATACCCTGCGCACGTCTGGTACTTAAACCGGCAGAAACGAACAAGCGGGGCAGTCCTTCATAAACCATGGCCAAGCCAATGGAAAGGACCAAGGACGGAACCTTGAAGAAATTGTAAGCCAGTCCGCTGAGGGTAGAGACAGCAATTGCAATCACAACACAGAAGAATGCAATTCCGGGAACGCCCCAACCAAGTTCCAATGCCAAGTTGCCGCCCAAAATAGCGCTTACGGAAACAACCGCGCCAATTGAAAAGTCCCACATACCCATGGTCATATTCATGGACATTGCCATACAGAGAATACAGGGGAAAACAGAGGTACGGAGAATCGCCAGGATAATTGATGAAGATGCGAAGCGCCCGGAGGTTGCAACCACAAAGACAAGGAAGAACACAACGGGGAACACAATCGTCATCAAGATGTTTTTAATATACTTCATGTCGTTGCTCCTAACATATGGGGATTGCCTTCGACGAAAAAACGAGCAAGCGTATTCGTCTACAGAGAATTATCCAAGGCGCTCGTCACTCGGGCAAGCTTCATAAAGATCAGCATTTACCTTTGCAACGTTCTCAATGGTGTACTCCTCAGCATACTGCAGATACAGCTCTTCGTTTGCATCGGGGTTGAACTCCACGCACAGATCCAAAACCTGCTCAGCAGTCATCGGGAAGATGTTCAGGAAGGACATGTTCCACATGTAGCACATTTCGTCATAATTATGGATTTCCAGGAAGCTGCGGCGCATCTGCACGGAGGTATCAGCAAGGATATCATGGCCTGTCAGCTTGTTGTACAGCAGTGTAAGAGCAACAACCTCAGAGGGGAACTGGTCGGTTGCACAATAAACGATCAGATCATCCGCAAACAGGTCCTGATAGCTTTCGCAAAGGTCCGTAACAGCCAGCTTCACGCCGCGGTCAGCAGCACCAGTGTTGTACCAAATAGAGGTAACGTCCTTACCATTGGCAATGACCATACCTTCCAGATCAGGGTATGCGCTGAGGATCTGCTCTGCAGCATTCAAAGGCTCTTCAGAGCTGCTCGTGGTGTAACGGTAGGAAGCCAGGACCTCGAGGTCAGGGTGCGCTGCAATTGCATCCATGATGC
>CAZVVV010000140.1:0-2663 GCA_964630725.1 uncultured Muribaculaceae bacterium | reverse complement strand
GGTTTTGGCATAATCATAGGGAACAATATAAGGAGAGAGAATAGACAGTACCACCATAGCGCAAATGGTGATTACGCTGGCCAGCGCCAGAGGATTCTGGCAGATCTTTTGCCATACATATTTGGCGGAACCGGGGCGGGCCAGCTTACGAGGTGCCTTTTCTTTTTTGGTCTTAGCCATTTGCCGTTCCCTCCTTTTTTACGCGTTTCTTGCTCTGACCTTCATACTGTGCCTTGATGCGTGGATCCACATAAGCGTAGATCAAGTCCACCAGCAGCATAACAATACTGAAGGTAAATGCAATATACAGCACGCTGCCCTGTACTGCAGTATAGTCGCGATTATTAATGCCGTCGATCAGATAATTGCCGATACCGGCAATTCCAAAGACTGTTTCAATGACCACGGTTCCACCCAGCTGACCGCCGAACCGTCCGCCGCAGATCGTGATGATGGGGATCAGGGCGTTAGGCAATGCGTGATGCCAAATGACGTTCCGTTCAGCCACACCCTTTGCGCGGGCAGTGGTCACATAATCCGCACGAATAACCTCCAGCATGCTGGAACGTGTCAATCGGGCGATACCGGCGATACCGCCAAGCGCGTTGGCCACGATTGGGAGAATGTAATATATCCATCCCTTGTCACCGCTGGATGGCAGCCAGTGCAGCTTCAGAGCAAACAGCAGCACAAGCATCAAAGCCAGCCAGAAGTTTGGCATGGAAACGCCGATCATAGAGACAAACATGCTGATTCTGTCTCCGGCACCATTCGCATGGATTGCGGCGCTGATGCCAAGCGGGATTCCGATAATCGTAGACAAAAGTATGCTGCCTGCCGCCAGTGCCAGAGTCTTTGGAAAGCGTTTCATCAGCTCTGCGGCCACGCTGGTCCCTTGGATATAGGAATTGCCAAAGCTCCGGTTGACAACAATTTCTTTCAGAAAGTTAAAAAGTCGGATGATGTAGGGGTCGTTTAAACCCAGCTGTTCCCGCAGCGCCTCGACCTGCATTTCCGTAGCAGAAGCGCCCAAAATGATTTCGCAGGGATCACCGGGGCAGAAATACATCATGGTAAAAATCAAGATTGCGACACCCAGCAGGATGGGAATCATCAGGAGGATGCGCTTTAATACATATTTCCCCATTTTTCTCTCCTTGAAAATTCGCTGCGCCCATGTGCCCCTGTCGCGGCACATGGGCGCGATTTTAACGCTAACAGCGGATCAGTTGCCAACGGATACGAAATCCGAATCGGGGATGATGGTACTTGCAGTCACATTGCCAAAACCATCCTGGCACATGGTCAGGCCCTCCCGTGCAACATAGTAGCTGTAATTCCAGAACATACCCACAGCATATGCCTGATCGCGCAGGTAGTTATGGAATGCCCTCAAATCGTCGTCTGTGGAGTGCTCCGCATCGGCAGCTGCCTCCAGCAGTGTCTGAAGCTGCTCATCGTGGGTAAAGCATGCGGAACCGTTAGTGAAGGAATTGGTATCAAATACATTCTGCCATACGGTAGTAACAAAATCCGTTGTGGCCTTGGAATCCACGATCATGTCCCACTTGGTGTCGTCATACTTGTAGCTGTTAAAGAGCGCCTGGTCCACAGGGTTCAGCTCTACGGTAATGCCGATTTCCGCAAGATAGCTCTGCAGCACAGTTAAGCCAGCCGTCGCAGTGGTACTGTTCTGGTACATCAGGGAAACGGTAATACCACCCTCAGGATAACCGGCCTGAGCCATCAGTTCCTTGGCCTTATCCACATTGTAGTCGTAGTAGTCCTCCTGGTTCCACTCATCCAGATAATCACTGGCAACGTCCGGTGCAAAATCATGGCAGACTTGGCCATTGGTGGGCGTGTTGCCATAGCCCAGACGTACGCCATTAAAGTCAATGGCATACAGCACTGCCTGGCGCAGTTCCTTGTTGTCAGCGAAAACGCTGTTGTCGTTATTGAACATAAGAACGTTCATTCGCCCGTTTTCATCAGGGTAGACGTTCCAGCCATCGACAGAGGTACCATCATCGTTGAGGAAGGTGCTGATTTCCGCAGCAGGTACATTCTGGCAAACGTCTGCCTCTCCGTTTTCCAAAGCAATGACACGCATGCTGGATTCTTTCAAAACATTGATGGTAATGGTGTTGTAGTACTGCGAATCGTAATAGCTGCGCAAAGAAGCATCCGTCTGCCAATAGTCGGGATTGCGCTCCAGCGTGGTGTGGGAACCGGAAGTGAGCTCCTTAATGACATAAGCGCCGGTACATGCAGGATTAGATGTCTTATCCGCATCAGAGGCAGCCGAGAACCATGCTTTGCTGATGATGGGAACAGTGGTCAGAGTCCACTCCATGGCACCCTTGGAGGCACTGGTCAGAGTAATGCGCAGTGTATAGTCGCCGGTAGCAGTAACCTTGTCCAGATAGCCATTCAGCTTTTCCATGGTTCCGCTGGCAATGGCCTGCTCATAACTGTAGACCACATCCTCCGCTGTGATGGAGTTCCCCTGGCTGTCCTTAACATAGTCGTAGATTTCCACATCCACAGTAGTTCCATCCACGATATTCCAAGACTTGGCAATCTGTCCCTGAAGCTCAGCAACTGTATTGCCAAGACCATAGCTGGCGCACAGGCAGTCGTAAATCATCCGGTAGGTGTGA
>CAZVVV010000139.1:0-2720 GCA_964630725.1 uncultured Muribaculaceae bacterium | reverse complement strand
TATAGTTTTTTACCATTTACTTTAACTGCTGAGTAAATTGGTACTTCTTGTAAATATAGACCTCTATATTTATCTAAAACATTAATAATTATATCTTTGTCTATTGTTTTAATATCTAATTTTTTAGTAATTGTACCAGTTACATCATATGTATCAGTGGAAGTTCCAATAAGAACTTCTGCTTCATATTCTTTATAATCATTGTCAAATAAATTACCAACTTTAGTATACTTACCAATTCCTATTATTAAAAGACCAGTTGCTAGGGGATCAAGTGTACCAAAGTGTCCTATTTTATTGGTATGAAAAACTTTAGATAAAGCATTAACAACATCTCTAGATGTATATCCTTTATCTTTATTTACTAGTAGTATTTTATCCAAAATATCACCCTCTAATAAATAAATTATATCACTAAAATATCAAAATATATAGAAAAATAATTAGATTGCTCCAATTATTTTGTTAATTTTTTAATATCTTTATTAATTAAGTTGTTAAAATAGTTATAATCATCATCATTAAAGTATTTATATCTATTCATATCTAGAATATATCTTTTTATTTGAACTTCAGTTCTATCTTGACAAAAAGAATTATAATTTAAATTAAAATCTTCAATTTCTTCATCAGTCCATTTTTTAGTTAAATCATAAATAATTTGATCTCTTTTATTAATATAATCTAAATATCTTAATTCTTCTTTATTAAATATTCTATCTTTTAATTCTAATAAATAATCTTTTAACATATTATCATCCCTTTATATTATATTTTTTATTAAATTTTTCAACTTGTAAAGATTTACTCTTAACTTTTCTTTTTTTCTGAAGTAATAATGTATTTATATATTCTTCTCTTACATAACCATTAACTGGATACATAGTAATTATTTCATTACTATGTTTAATAGTTAATACCTCAAGAAGTGATGATGTATCATTATCATTATATGAAAACATATAGTGATCTAGTCCATCATAATGAGGATATTTAATAGATGAAGGAATAATGTCTTCTAGATCATTAAACATTTTTATTATTTTAGTATAAGGAGTTCTAAACTCTTCACTAGAAACATGACGATCTAAAATATGTCCTAATGCTTTACATCTATTATATTCTATTTGTTGATTAAAAAAATACTGTTCTGATATAGTAGTGGTATTAACACAATTTTTCTTAAGTAAAAATAAATAAACTCCTCTTAATTTATAGAAATCATTTTCTGAGTAATCAGTTAAATTATCATAATTAATTTTTTTATAATAATCCATAGCAAGATCATATTTTTCAAGTTCCATTAATATATATACATATGTAATATATATATAATCTTTTTTTATATTATTATTTTTTTCAATATGATTTAAAAGCTTAACCATTTCTTTTTCGGCTTTATTAATTTTATTTTCACACATAAGTAGTTTAATATTATAAAACCTAGCAACATAGTCAGTAGAATACTCTTCAATATATGAATTCAAACTCTTACGAGCATTTTTATAATCATATTCTAATATTGATTGTTTTATTTTTTTTAGTTTTGAAATATCATTGTGCATAATCATTACCCCTTTAATCGTGCATATTATATCATATTTTTTTATTTTTGTAAAGTTTTATATTTTGAGTTAAACTTATCTATTTGAGATAATACTTTTCTTTTTTTAGTTGAATGATATTCTACTAATGGTTCAGTAATTATATCATTAATTACTCTATTAGAATTTTTTTGATCAAAAACAGGAAACATAGAAAGTATTTCTAAGCTATCGTTATTTGTTATTACTTTTAATATATCAGTAGAAAGTCCTTCATGAAGTTCTATTCCAATATCTTTGATTCTAAAATAGTACATATCTCCATAAGTGAATTCAAATGTTTTATCAGCATATAAAAGTGCTAAGTTAATAGTGGAATATAACTTTTCAAATGTTTCATAATCCATAATAAATGAATATTGTGAATAGTCTATATCAGTACAATTATCAATATTATGTTTATCATAAATATGTTCTTTTGCTAAATAATTACTATAATAATAAAGTTGCATCATTGAATAAGAATTAATGTCATAAACATCATCATCTAAACCAAGTTTTTTCTTTAAATAATTATAGGCTCTTACTGTATTAGTAGTAAATCTTACTGGTCTATTGTCTAATTCTTTATAGTCAATCATATTACAATAATAATATGCTTCATCATATCTTTTACTTTTCAAAAGAAGTATTACTAAATAGAAAAGAGTTTCACTTATAATATTAAATTTTTTATTTTTTTTAAAAATATTTTTAAAAATATCAATTGCTTCATCAAAGTTTTCACTTTGACCAAGATATCTTGCATAAGTAGAAAGATAAGCAAAATGATAAGAATTAGGATATTTATTTTGATATTCTTTAAGATATTTACCTGCTTTATCAAGATCACCTGCAGTAAGTAATTTAGATATAGTTGCTAAATCGTGCATATTACCTCGATTAACTTTTTTAGTATCTTTCATATTATCACTCCGAACGCATAGATATGTTATCATATTTTTTATAAAAAGTAAATGTATACATAAAAACATGTTAATCCTTTTTTATGAATTCATTCATTGTTTTTACCTTATAAAAAGTGCATTTTCTTTTGAAAACACATTTTTATTACTTAATTACACTTATTTGTGCACTTTAGATTGATTCAACGTATAAAAAACATCCATATATAAC
>CAZVVV010000138.1:0-2772 GCA_964630725.1 uncultured Muribaculaceae bacterium | reverse complement strand
ATAGTATGTCGATAGTAATGAATCTTGTTCTTCACATAGCTCATATTTTGAAATGTCCGCGACTAAGAATTCTTTTTGATATCTTTTATATCTTCTTTTATAATAATCATTGCATGTATTCTTTAATGCCGCTGATAGATATGGATAGAATCTATTGTTTTCATCTGTTTTATACATTTTTATTGCTTTATAGAGTGTTAATCTCATTTCTTGTAGTAAATCTTCATGATCTATTGATGCTTTTACTCCATATGTTTTTTGATAATAAAAAGCAAGGTATTTTAATAATGGTTCGTATTTTTCCATTATTATTTTCCATGCTTCTTCGTCGTTTTCTCTTACCATATAGATAAGTTCTTCGTCATTTGTTTGGTATTCCATAGTGTCCTCCTTAATGACTTCTTTGTCTTACAACCTCATATATTAATATTCCTGCTGCGACTGAAGCATTTAAACTTTCAAATTGTCCTTTCATAGGAATTGACACTATGTAATCTGATGATTTTTTTACTAGTTCAGAGACTCCTGATCCTTCATTGCCTATTATTATGCAAGTATTGGGAGCATAGTCTATTTTGCTATAGTTTTCTCCATTCATGTCTGCTGCATAAAACCAGTAACCTTTTTCTTTTAGATATTTTATTGTTTGATTTAGATTGGTTACCATGCATATTTTGCTTCTTATGGCAGCACCACTACTGGTTTTCATAACGGTGGAGTTGACTTTGACACTTCTGTCTTTAGGTATTATTATTCCATCTACTCCTGCTGCTAAACAAGTCCTTATTATAGCACCAAAGTTGTGTGTGTCTTCTAGATGATCTAGTATTACAATTAGGCCTTGTTCTTTAATGATATCATCAATATCACAGTAGTCGAATTCCTCGATGTCTACTATTATACCTTGATGATTTCCATTTGCAAGTTCATCTAATTCAAATTTGGTGCATAAAATTGGTTCAATTTTTAATTTTTCTATAAGGGAAATCAGTGTTTTGTCACTAAATTTTCTATCCAAATATACTTTTTTAACAGATTTGCAATTTTTTAATATTTCGTAACTACTATTTCTTCCATATACTATCATTTTTGTACCTCTTAATCTTTTATGTTTATTATTTCTTTAAATATTTCATTTATTCTTTCTTTATTATTGTAATATAAATAACCAATTAATGTTTCGAATGCAGTAGCATGTTTATAAGTTAATATATCACAGTTTTTTGGTTTTGAATTTACTTTGGTATTTCTTCCTTTTTTTACTATTTCTAGTTCTTCTTCAGTTAGTTTATTTTCTTTTATTAGTTGATTTAGAATATAGGCTTGTCTTTTTGCTGTTACAAATTCTAAACTTTTTGTTTGTAGTTCATTTACTTTTGTCTTTGTTTTATTAAGAAGATAATCTCTTACTAGAGTTTCGTAGACGCTATCTCCGATATATGCTAGTTGTAATGGTGAATAAGTTGTATTAGTCATTGTTAGTAATTGATAATAGTCTTAATACTTCGATTATTGTACTGGCAAGGCTTGCTACATATGTAAGTGCTGCACTTGTTAGTACTTTTTTGGCGTCTTCTACTTCTTCTTTTGTTAGAATATTATATTTTTTTAAGTATTTTAAGGCATCACGAGATGCGCCGATTTCTACTGGTAATGTTACTAATTGGAATAGCAATATAATCATTAAAAGAATTATTCCAAAGTATATGAATCGAAATATTCCTAGAATTGCTCCTAAAAATACTACTATGTAACCCATTTTAGTACTAAAATTTACAAATGGTACTAGGAAGCTTCTTATTCTCATGAATTTGTTTTTATTTTTATCTTGAATTGCATGACCACATTCATGTGCTGCTACGGCAATTGAACTTATGCTGTCTCCATTAAAAATATCATGTGATAGTCTTACTACTTTTGCTCTTGGATCATAGTGATCTGTTAGGGTTCCTTGTGTTTCTACTACATATAATTTTTCTAGATTATTTTTTTCTAGTATTTTTTTTGCTGTTTCAAAACCACTTAATTTGTTTTTACTTTTTACTTGGCTATATTTTGAATATGTAACACTAATATATATTTGTGCAATAGCTGTTATTAATAAGGATATTATTCCTAATATGTAATATATCATTTTTACCTCCCCTTAATAATTTCATATGTTGTTTGGTCTTTGGTGTCTATTAATTTTATTCCTTTTTGTAATAGTTCATCTCTTATTTTATCTGCTTTTTGATAGTCTTTTTGTTGTTTTGCTTCTTGTCTTAGTTTTATTTGTTCTTCGATATATTCTTTTAGATTATCATCAATCTTATTTTCTTCTTTTTTTAATAAGTCTAATGATAATACTTGATCAAAGTCTTCGATTAGTTTTATTTTTGTTGTGTCATTTATATTTTGATCTTTTAATATATCGTATATTAATGTTATAGCATTTGCAGTATTTAGATCATTTTCTAGGTTTTCTTTAAATTTGTTTTGATATATTTTAAATTCTTCTTGTTGTAGTTGCTTTGTATCTTCAAGATTAGAAATACGTGATTTTAATTTTTTATAGGCTTTGCTTGCTGTTTCTAATCCTTCGTATGAAAATACTAGTTGCCTTCTGTAATGACTTGTTAGACACATATATCTGAATGCTAATGGGTCGTAACCTTTTTCATTTAATAGAGATACTGTTAATGTAGCTCCTTTACTCTTAGACATTTTTCCTGTTTCGTCCATTAAGTGTTCATTATGAAACCAATAATTACACCATTTGTGTCCTAAGTA
>CAZVVV010000137.1:0-2775 GCA_964630725.1 uncultured Muribaculaceae bacterium | reverse complement strand
CTACTCCAACTAGTCCAAGTACATGGTGGTGTATAAGTCTCACTTATTGAAGAACTATTACCAACCTTATCCTTACACGTAGCATTAACAGTACCACCATCTTTACTAAGAATAAAACTACTAGTATAAGTATTACCATTCGGAGATTTCATACTCTTAGAATCTACCCCACTACCAGAACCATCACTACAATTAAGACTAATAGTAGTATTACTACTAAGTTTCTTACCCTTAGGACTTAAAGAAACAGTAGGCTTTTGTTTATCTATCTTAAGACTAAAACTATCAGTATTACTATTACCAGCTTTATCAGTACAAGTAGCATTAACAGTACCAACTCCCAAAGAATTACTACTAACACTAGTTATAAAATAACTACTAAAACTATTCCCACTAAGAGGATTCTTCATCGTAGTCTTAGAAACACCACTAAGACTATCAGTAGACTTAAGAGTAACCTTAACATCATACATAGTCCAATAACCAGAATTATAAGTTCCAGATCCACTACCAGTTTTAGTTCCACTCAAACTACAAGTAGGCTTAGTCTTATCAAGCATAGCATTATAACTAACAACACCACTACAATTAGTACGATCTTTTATTAAACAAGCTTTAGCATAATAAGTTGTACCACTAGTCTCTGTTGAAACACTCATTGGACTATTATAAGTCATACTATTAACACTAGTACCATAATAATAAGTAGCATAAGCCCCACTTCCAGATGCAGTAAGCTTAAAATTAGCATTATGCCAAGAACCACTAGAAATATCATCAGAAGCCTCAAGAACAGGTTCTTCTGGAGGAGCCTCTTTAATAGATGAAATATATACTAAACAATAACCAGTCAAATCATTAGTATTTTTCATATGTAAATAATAATATCCATTATTACTTATCTTATTACTAACAGACTTACTAGTACCACTAATACTAGTATATTTACTAGGTTCACCATAATCATTAGTCCATGAATATCCACTAAGACCATACTCATCACTCATATAACCAGTAAGAGTAGCACTCCTATAATCAGATGCATAACTAGTACTAATACTACACTTAGGTATCTTAGTATAATCAATCATCTTAACACTATTACTAGTAATAACCTTATTATTACCAGTATTACCAACCTTATCCACAGTATTACTAACATTATAAGATAAATAACCAGTACCCTCACTCCTACTAGAATAAGCCTTTATTATATACTCATAACCCCTATGAGTACTATTATAAGTAACATCATAAGTCTTAACCAATTCTACTTTACTAAATCCTTTATTAGTTATCTTACTTATACTAAAAGTATTCTCAATATCATTCTCATCATCACACTTCAACCTATAATAAACATAATCAGTAGGACTAAGAGAAATATTCATTTTAGTCTTTGAATACCTAATATTCATATCAGAAGAAGGACCAGAAAAACTACATCCAGGACCTTGATCATCAATAACTAAAGTACTACTTTCTTTATTAATATTAGAATAAACAATATCATTACCATTATCAAACTCATCCAAAACACTATCATTCATAAGACCAAGCTTAAGCTCTTTAGAACTAGGATTATTAGCTATAGATACCTCAATATTACCAGTCAAAGACTTATTATTACTATTAACACTTATCTTCATATCACCAACAGAATCATTAACAATAAAATTATCCTTAGATAAACTATTAGTCTTTATACTATTATCATCAGTACAAACAAGACTATAATAAACCTTAGAACCACTCTTAACAGCCTTAACTTGAGTCTTTAAATCACTTTTATAAGGACCATTAAGACTACAATCAGGACCATCTCCATCAACAGGTATAGTTATAGCAATCGCAGCATGATTAGTCCATTCATTAGTCTTCTTATCAATAAATCCTAACTTACTAGGACTATTATCCCCATTAAACACTATAGTCAAAGGATTAGAATTAGTAGTCTTAACATTAATCGTAGCATTAATACTACTCTTCTTATCATTCTTATCAATACTATCCTTATCAATACTAACAATCTCACCATTATCTATAGTAAAAACACTATTCAAAGAAGTAGCATTATTACTTAAACCAACACTACCATTTCCACGACAAACTAAACTAAGTCCTTCAGTATTACTAGTATTAACACCAAGAACCTTTTTATCATCTTTCCTAGTAAAACTACAATCCAAACTACTAGTAAAATTAGAAGTACACTCATTCTTACTAGAAATATTACTATATCCACCATTATCACAAGTAATACAAGTAACATACTTATAATTACTCTTATTCAATTCCTTTTTAACAACAACATAACTCTTACTACAAGAATTATTATTAGAATCAATAAGATCATTAGTAATATAATCATTAGACTTCAAAGTCGTATACCAAACAATAAGAGAATCATCCACCACTAAAGTACTCTTATTATCATTCATATAATTTTTAGCAGACAACTCTAATTGCTTTTCAAGTTGACTATCAATAGTAACATGTCCTTGAATAATATACTTATCAATAGCCATAACCGCTAAAGAAAGAACAATACCCATTATAACAAGAGCAACAAGTAACTCAACAATAGTAAAACCTTTAATCTTCTTAATAAAACTTTTCATACATAACCACCTTTATTTTATAACTTAATTGTACTTTAAAATAATATAAAAAGCAATAAAAAATAAAAAACTTTAAATATATACATATAAGTAATAATATAAATTCATTAGATACAAGTAAAAAGACAATAAACAAAAAGAAATAGATTACTCT
>CAZVVV010000136.1:0-2776 GCA_964630725.1 uncultured Muribaculaceae bacterium | reverse complement strand
TGGACAAATAAAACTATTTGGATTAAAACCCTTCTACACACCAAATGAATCAAAAAAATACTTTAGTCCTCACTATAAAGAAAACAATACAGATATATACATATCAAATGGTATTGGTACAAGCATAATACAATTTAGATTTGGATCAATTCCAAGTATTAACTTATATAGATTAAATAGTCAAAATTGACTATTTTTTTATACAAAAAAACTACTAAAAAGTAGTTAATTTCTATATTCAAAAGCAAAATCAAGAATCTTAACAATATCACCTTGCTTAGCACCAAGTTCTTCCAACTTATCATCAACACCCATTCTAGTAAGCTTCTTAGCAAACCTAAGAACAGCCTCATCAGAAGTAAACTTAGTCATTCTAAATAACTTTTCAATTACATCTCCCTTAATAACAAAAATATCTCCCTCTTTTTCAATAGTAAATGGTTCTTCTTTCTTATACTTATATAAAACATAATCTTCATACTCTTGATCATCAATAACCTCTACATCAATTTGATCAAGTAAATCAGCCATATGAACAAGCACTTTATCAAGACCTTCATCATTTATCGCAGACACTTCAAATATCTCTATATCAGATACCTTTTCCTTAAAAGACTTAAGATTATCAAAAGCACCCTCTATATCCATCTTATTAGCAATAATAAGTTGTTTTTTTAATAACAATTTATTATCAAAATCAAGAAGCTCCTTTCTTATTTTAATATAATCATCATAAGGATTTCTTCCCTCACTACCAGACATATCAATAACATGGCATATAATTCTAGTTCTCTCAATATGCTTTAAAAACTTATCACCAAGTCCTTCTCCTAAAGAAGCACCTTCGATTAACCCAGGAAGATCCGCTACTGTAAAACTTCTACCATCAATAGTTTTAACAACACCAAGATTAGGATTAAGAGTCGTAAAATGATATGCAGCAATCTTTGGTTTAGAACGAGATATCTTAGATAAAATAGTACTCTTACCAACACTAGGCATTCCCACTAAACCAACATCTGCTAAAAGTTTAAGTTCTACTTTTAAATACCTTTCTTCACCAGGTTCTCCCTTTTCAGAATAATTAGGAGCAGGATTAGATTGAGTACGAAACGCAGTATTACCTCTTCCACCACGTCCACCTTTAGCTACAATAAATTCTTGATTATTTTCTCTTAAATCACATACAAGTAAATTAGTATCCAAATCAGTAACAACAGTACCAGGAGGTACTTTTATAACAATATCTTTAGCACCTTTCCCATTCTTATTCTTACCCATTCCATTTTCTCCACGTTCACCTTTAATAATCTTATTATATCTTAAATCTATCAAAGTACGTAACCCTTCATCAACCCTAAATATAATATTAGAGCCTCTTCCACCATTACCCCCAAATGGTCCACCAAACTCAACATACTTTTCACGACGAAACGCAGTACATCCATCTCCACCAGATCCTGCGACTAATTTTATATTAACCTCATCTACAAACATAGTATCACTCCTTTTTCTCATAAATTATATCAAAAAAAAAGAAAAATAGCAATTTATAAAATTACTATTCCTTAACACCCTTACCAATCATTTTTAATATCTCTTCAATTTCTTCATCATCAGTAACACTAGAAACAAACTTTTTACCATCCTTTAATGTTTCCTTTAAAATAGTATAATCATCTGTATCATCTAATGCATAAGCATATAAATAATTATATCCAAAGAAATTAACTCTTTCTACCACTAAAAACTCTCTTCCATCTAAAATTATAATCTCATTCATAATTTCTTACCACCATTATCCCTTTCTTGTATAAACTGTTTTAACTCACCACTAAGAACAACTTCTTGATAATGTTCTTGTGATGGTATATAAGTAACACCAGTAACCTCAGTAACATAATGACAATAATCTATAAAATCATCATATGAATAAGAATCTTCAACTGCTGACATATCATCAGTAGTAATACTAGGAAATCTTTCCTTCATAACATGATCAATATGCGCAATCCCAACAGCACCTGCCGCTATAAAAACAGAAATAGCTATAGCAACTGCTTTTTTTCTTGTTTTCTCAATTTTATCAAGCCTTTCTTGACGTTCTTTTTGATACTTTAAATTAATATCTCTTAAATATTCCTTTCTTTTTTCCTCAAGCATGTTATCTAAATCTTTTTTATCAAACACACTTTTCGTTTCATCATAACTATATATATCTTCTTCTTGACTACTAAAAATTTTATAATTTCCCATAAAGACCTCCCATCAATACAATTACATTATATCATAAAAATTAAAATATTAAAACATATCTTTACTTATATTTACATCATATATTTCATTTTCTTTTAATTCATGATCAATCTTTAAATACAAATAATTAGTAGTATGACCATATGAATAACCATCCTCTACTTTCTCAATAAGAACCTTCTCATCCTTACCAATAAAACTATTATAATAATTACTCTCTAACTCTAAAGAAACATCAAGCAACTGTTTAGTCCTTTTCTTCTTAGTATTAGGATCAATTTGATTATCCATTCTCGAAGCCTTAGTACCATTTCTCTTACTATATGGAAAAACATGAACTTTACTAAAACCAACTTTTCTTATAAAATCTACACTTTCATTAAAATCATCCTCAGTCTCACTAGGAAAACCTACTATAACATCAGTAGTTAAAGAAATATCATCTCTAACACTTCTTATTCTCTTTACTATTTCATAAAACTCTTCCTTATTATACTTTCTATTCACTAAACCAAGTATT
>CAZVVV010000135.1:0-2818 GCA_964630725.1 uncultured Muribaculaceae bacterium | reverse complement strand
TTTTAAACACTGTTTTAACCGTAAGAAAGGGATTAGCAAATTCTCACAAAGATAAAGGGTGGGAAGAATTTACAAAATGCATTATAAAATTATTAAATGAGCGAGAAAAACCAGTTGTGTTTATTTTGTGGGGAAATTGTGCTAAAAGTTTAGAAAAATATATAACAAATTCAAGGCATAGGATTATAAAATCGGCACATCCAAGCCCACTTTCTTGTTATAATGGTTTTTTTGGTAGTAGGCCATTTTCTAAAACTAATGAGTTTTTGATATCAAAAAAAATTAGTCCAATAGATTTTTCTATAGACTAATTTTTTAATATTTCATAATCATCAATTTTTCTTAGTTTAAATGATTTATATTGAGTAAATTTTAGAAGTTTATATATTAAGTTCATAGGCTTTTTTAAGAATATTTCATTGTAATTTATTACGTTTGCATTGTAATAATCTTTTAATCCTTCGATATCATCATCAATTTCATTTAGTTTTATTATTTCTTTTTTAAATTTTTTATTTTTTTTGGGATTTTCTAACAAATATTTATTAATATCCCATCTTATGTTAAATAGATTGTCTTCTTTTTCATGAATTGTTTCTTCTTCATTATATGTAAATTTGTTTAATTCTTCATCATTTATTCCATTTATTACTTTTTTAATTATTTTATTTTTTTCTTTTAAATGATTTTCTAAGTTGTTTTCACAAGTTATTATTGCATTTTCAAGGTCTTCTAATTTTTTATATTTTATAAATACTAGTGCTAGTAGTGCTAGTATAATTGTTATTGTTATAATTATATATATCATTTGTATCACCAATCCTATAAAAAGATTATATCATATTTTTTAGTATTATTTACATTAATTTTAAAAAGAAACTTTATTTGTATGTTTCTTTTGTTTTTGATTAAATTACTTTATAGTTTATTTCTTCATCAAATACAATGTAGTCAATGTATATTGATAGAAGTAAATACCATTTACCAGTTTTTGGATCGCTTATTACAACATGGTCTCTTGCTGCTTGTTCTACAACTCCGGTAAATATTCTATCTCTATATTCGTTTGAATCTGGAAAAGTCATATAGATGCTTGCAACTTTTCCTTTATTTAATCTTAAGATGTTTTCTACATATGATTGTTCCATTGGAAGATCTTCATTTATTCCTGTTGGAATTGTGTTTAAATTTTGATTTGGATTGGTATTAAAACCAGGATTATAATAATTATTATTCATTTTATCACCACTTAATTGTATGTTTTATTTTTTTATATAGTACTTTATTTTTATTTATGGTACAATTAATTTATGGAGATGATATTTTGAAAGTTAAAGTAGGTGTTTCAAATAGACATGTTCATTTGTCTAAGTTTGATTATGATTTATTGTTTGATTCTGAAATGGAATGTGAAAAAGAACTTTCTCAAGTTGGAGAGTATAAGTCTAATAAAAGAGTTTGTTTAAAGACTGATAAAGGGGTTATTTGTGATGTTGCAGTTCTTGGACCTTGTAGGGATTATACTCAGGTTGAAATTAGTAAAACTGATGCTTATTTTTTTGGGATTTCTCCTGAAGTAAGAAGTTCTGGTGATGTTACTAATGGTGAATATATTACAATAGTTGGAGATAAAGGTGAAATAATTCGTGATTGTTGTATTATTGCTACACGTCATATTCATATTTCTCATGAAGATAGAGTTAAGTATGGGTTGCTTGATGATTTATATAGTGTTAAGGTTGATGGGGCTAAGCCTGGTATATTAGGTGATGTTCATATTAAAGAACTTGATAATGGATATTTTGAGCTTCATTTGGATAGGGATGATGCTAATGCGTTTATGCTTAAGAATGGAGATTTTGTTGAAATAATTGACAATGTAAAAGAATAATTTTGATTATTCTTTTCTTTTTTCTTTATAAATTTCAAGACGCTCTAGGGGTTGTTCAGTTGGATTTTCCCATTCTTCGCTAGTTATGTTTGCTTCATATAATTTGTTTTCGTTTAATAGCCCTAAATCGTTCATTAAATAATATAGATATTCTTGATTGATATCAATTGAGTTTTTCTTCATTTTCTTTCTTATCATTGGTTTCTCCTTTTGGTTCTGTACCATTTATATAGTACAATATTTTTTTGTGTTTGCTGTTTTGATCTGCTAGTTCTCCAGTTATGGGGTCTACTAGAACGCCAATTACTGTTTTTGGTATTTTGTACCATGTGCTTTCTTTGTCTTTTAGGTATGTTTCCATAGCATATGACCATGATTTTTTATTGTCCACGACTATATTGTTTTCTATGTTTTTGTTGTCATCGTATCCAGTCCATGATACTAGTACGTAGTCTTTTGTGTAGCCTATTATCCATGAATCTGTATCGGTGCTTCCACTTTTTAAGGCATATTTTTTTGTTAGATCTGGTATCATGCTGTAACATGTTGGATAGGTATAGTCTACTAATTCTTTGTCATATGATCCTGTTAATAGTTCGCTTATTATGAATGTAATTGCAGGATCTAGAATTTGTTCTTCTTTGTATTTTTTTTCATATAAGATATTTCCGTTTATGTCTTCGATTTTTTCTATGAAGTGTGGTGCTATTTTTTTACCTTCATTTGCAAGTATTGAGTATGCTGCTGCTAGACTTAGTGGACTTGTTTCAAATGTTCCTAGTGGAATTGATGGTATTTCTTTTATTTCTTCTTTTATTCCTACTTTTTTAAGTGTTTCTACTAATTCGTCTTGTCCTAGGAAAAGGTGTGTTTTTACTGCAAATATGTTATCTGAGTAGGATAGTGCTGCCGCTAAGGTTATTTCTT
>CAZVVV010000134.1:0-2855 GCA_964630725.1 uncultured Muribaculaceae bacterium | reverse complement strand
TAAATTGTAAAAGAGAAGTAATGATACCAAGAATAGAATTTAATAAAAAACTAAAAAAGATAGTGGAGGACTAAAATGGCAAGAAAAAAGAAACAAAAAAAACTAGTATTACACCCAGTTACGGGATTTATAGTTTTAATCGTAGTAGTCATAGTATTAAGTGCAATACTATCACTTTTAAACATTTCAGTTACATACAACACAATTAATACACAAACAAACAAACTAGAACAAACAATAATAACAGTTACAAATATGCTAAGTTATGATGGAGTAAAAACTATGATTTCAAATGCTGCTACTAACTTCATAAGTTTTACAACACTTTCAACACTTATAATAACACTTATAGGAATCAAAGTAGCAGATGCAACTGGATTAATTCAAACATTTATGAAAAGAAGATTAAGTAAGTTCAATCCAAAATTCATAACATTCTTAATAATGATACTAGCAATATTTTCAAGTATAGTAAATGAAGTAGGTTATGCACTTTTAATTCCGCTAGGAGCATTATTATTCCTATTTAATGGACGTAACCCCCTAGCGGGAGTAGCATCAGCATTCGCCGGAGTAGCATTTGGATATAGTATAAGCTTCTTTGTTGGCTCAATCGATATTAATCTAATACCATACACAATGAAAGCAGCTAGATTAATAGATGAAACATTCTATGTTAGAATGACTTCAAATCTTTATATAATGATTCCTTCATGTATTTTACTTGCTCTAACAGGAACAATAGTAACAGAAAAAATCATAGTAAAAAAATTAGGAAGATACGTATCTAAAAAACATGATGAATTAGGAAAAACAAAAGAAATTGAATACTTAGATTTACAATATGAAGAACAAAAGAAAATAAAAGAAGAAGAAAGAGAAAAAAGAGGTAGCAAATATGCTAAAATATCAGCATTAATAGTAATATTAATATTTATTTATATGATAATACCAGGACTACCTCTATCAGGAATGTTACTAGATTTAAATGAAAAAGCATATGTAGATCAATTATTTGGTGATAATTCATATTTTCAAGATGGATTTACTTATATGTTAGCACTATTCTTTATAATAACAGGAATTGCCTATGGAATAGGAGCAAAAACTATAAAAAACGATAAAGACTTAATAGAAAAAACTAGTGAAGGCCTATCATCACTTGGAATGCTTTTATTAATGATTTTCTTTGCAGCACAATTCATATCAATATTTAAAGAAACAAACATTCCAACAATAATAGTAGTAGCCTTAACAAACTTTTTAAAAATGTTACCACTATCAGGACTAGCACTAGTAATCATATCAATAATAATAATAGCAATAGCAAATATATTTATGCCAACATCAATGGGAAAATGGACAATAATATCACCAGTAATGGTGCCTATGCTAATGCAATTAAATATATCACCACAATTTTCACAATTTATATTTAGAGCAGCAGAATCTATGACAAACGGAATAACACCAGTATTAGCATACTTTGTTGTATACGTAGGATATCTAAATATATATAACAAAGACAAAGAAAAAACATATGGAATAAGAGACGGTATAAAATTAATGATGCCATACTTTATGTGGATGACATTAATTTGGATATTAATAATAATTTCATGGTATTTAATTGGTTTACCATTAGGACCAAATGTATACCCAACATTATAATAATACAAGGAGTGATAAAATGAGTTTAAAAGCAGGAATAGTAGGTCTACCAAACGTTGGCAAATCAACATTATTCAATGCAATAACAAAAAAAAGTATATTAGTAGCAAACTATCCATTTGCAACAATAGACCCAAACGTAGGAATAGTAACAGTTCCAGATGAAAGACTACAAAACTTAGAAGAAATATATCTACCACAAGAAGTAAAACCAGCAACATTTGAATTTGTAGACATCGCAGGAATCGTAAAAGGAGCATCACTTGGTGAAGGACTAGGAAATAAATTTTTATCACACATAAGAGAAACAGATGCAATATGTGAAGTAGTAAGATGTTTTAATGATAAAGAAATAACCCACGTTGAAGGAAGCGTTGACCCAATAAGAGACGTTGAAATAATTAACCTAGAACTCGCGTTAGCAGACTTAGAAATAATAACCAATAGAATAGATAAAATTAAGAAAAAAGCAGAAACAACAAAAGACAAAGAAGCATTAATAGAACTATCTGCTCTACAAAAATCAAAAGAAGCATTAGAAAAAAACATTCCATTAAGATTAATTGATTACACAAAAGAAGAATTATTTGCTATAAAATCATTTAATTTTATAACATTAAAACCACACATATATCTAGCAAACATCGATGAAAATGATATAGGTATAGAAAATGATTATGTAAAAAAATTAAAAGAATATGCAGAAAAAGAACAAGCAAAAGTAATAACAGTATCTGCTAAAATAGAATCTGAATTATCAGAATTAAATGACGAAGATAAAAATGAAATGTTAAAAGACCTAGGAATAGATCAAAGTGGCCTAGATAAACTAATCGAAGCAACATACTCATTACTAGGTTTAAAAACATATTTTACATGTGGACCGCAAGAAGTAAAAGCATGGACATACAAAGATGGAATGAATGCAAAAGAATGCGCTGGAATAATACATACTGACTTTGAAAAAGGATTTATTAAAGCAGAAGTAATTGCATATGAAGATTTAATAAAATATGGTGACGAAACAAAAGTAAAAGAAAATGGAAAATTCAGAATCGAAGGCAAAGAATATTTAATGCAAGATGGTGATATTTGCCACTTTAGATTCAATCTATAAAATGAGTAATAACACGTTGAATCAATCTAAAGTGCACAAATAAGTGCAATTAAGTAATAAAAGTGTG
>CAZVVV010000133.1:0-2875 GCA_964630725.1 uncultured Muribaculaceae bacterium | reverse complement strand
GATGGGTATAAAAAATCGATTGAATTGTCTAAAAAGTATGATCTTTATAGACAAGATTATTGTGGATGTAAGTACTCAATTAGAAAAATAGATGAATAAATCTTTAATAAATAGTAGATTTTTGATATAATGATTAAGGAGGAACGAATATGAGAGTGATTATTAGTGCTGGTGGAACAGGAGGTCATATATATCCTGCTATTTCTATTATAAATAAAATAAAAGAAATGGATAATACAAGTGAAATATTGTATATTGGTACAACTGATAGAATGGAACGTGACATTATACCTAGTTTAGGCATAAAATATATTGGAATAAAGACAAATGGAGTTTCTAAAAATATTATAAAATTAACTAAGTTTGTAACTAATACTTTTATATCTTATAATAAATGTAAAAAAATAATGAAAGATTTTAAACCAGATATTGTAATTGGAGTCGGGGGATATGTTACTACTCCAGTATTAATGAGTGCACATTCTCTTAAAATTAAAATACTTATTCATGAACAAAATAGTATACCTGGTAAGGCAAATTTAATGTTATCTAAGTATGCTGATACTATATGTATATCAATGAAATCTTCTGAAAAATATTTTAATCATAAAAATGTTGTATTTACTGGTAATCCTCGAGGAGAAGAAATTTTAAAAGGAAATAAATTAGATAAAACTAAATTAGGTCTTACAAAAAATAAAAAATTAGTGGTTATTACAACTGGATCATTAGGTTCTACTATAATAAATAATAAAATATTAAAATTATTACCTAAAATAAAGGATAAAGATTATGAAGTTCTTTTTATAACTGGTAAGGGTAATTATGAAGAATTAAAGAAAGAGCAAATGCCTAAGAATGTTATATTAAAACCATATATAGATAATATGAATGAATTATTAAAAGTAACTGATTTGATTGTTTCTAGAGCGGGTGCTACTATAATATCTGAAATTACATCTTTAGGGTTAGTTTCTATACTTATTCCATCTCCTTATGTTGCAAATAATCATCAAGAAATAAATGCTTTAGATTTAGAAAAAAATAATGCAGCATATGTAATAAGAGAAAAAGATTTTGATGAAGATAAGTTTATTAGTATGATGGATGAATTATTAAATGATGATAAAAAAATAGAAAAAATAAAAACTAATTGCAAAAAAATGGGAGTTAATGATTCTGCTACTAGAATCTATAAACAAATAGAAAAATTAGTTAAGTAGGTGATAACATGCAAAATGTTAAACAATTTTTAATTGATAATAATTATGATTTTAAAGAGAATATTTCTTTTAAAGTGCTTACTACTTATAAGACTGGAGGTATTGCTAAATATGTAGTGTTTCCTAATGATGTAGAGCATTTAAAAAGATTACTTGATTATTTAAAACTAAAAAATGTATCTTTTAAAATATTTGGAAATGGTTCAAATATTCTTGCAAGTGATAATGATTATGATGGTGTAATAATAAAATTAAATAAATTGAATAATCAAAGTATTGATGATGGAAATCTTTATGTTGAAGCTGGGTGTAATATGATTCAAGTTGCTAATAAATACTCAAAAATGGGGTATTATGGCTTAGATTTTGCTTGTGGTATACCAGGAACACTTGGGGGAGCAATATATATGAATGCTGGTGCTTATCTTGAATCTATTGGTGATTCAATACAAGAAGTTACATATCTTGATGAAGGAAATAATATAAAAACTATTAAGAAAGAAGATATGAAACTAGGTTATAGAACATCAATTTTTAAAGAAAAACCTTGGGTAATACTAAGTGCTAAATTAGTATTAAAAAAAGGTGATAAAGAAGAAATAATTGATCTTTTATCAGATAGAATGAGAAGACGTGCGAGTACACAACCACTTGAATATCCATCCGCAGGTTCTGTATTTAGAAATCCAGAAAATATGTATGCTGGTGCTTTAATTGAAAATTGTGGTTTAAAGGGTAAAGTGCGAGGAGATGCTCAAATAAGTGATAAACATGCTAACTTTATAGTGAATAAAGATAATGCTAAAAGTAAGGATATAAAATATCTTATGGATTTAGCAAAGAATAAAGTAAAAAAACAATATAATGTGGACTTGCTTATTGAACAAGAGTTATTTAATTGGGAGTAATATATGGCTAAAAAGAAAAGAAGGGTTAATAAAGTATTTAAAGTATTATTTATAATATTAGTATTAGTTTTTATACTATATATTTTTCCATGTTATATATTAGATATAAGAATAAAAAATATCTATATAAAAAATAATAATATTTTAACGGATAAGCAAATAATAGAAATTGCAAATTTAGATGATTATCCTAATTATTATAAGATAAATACTTTTAAGATAAAAAAGAGTTTAAAGAGTAATCCTTATATAAAAGATTGTAAGGTATATAAAGGATTATTTAATAAAATAACTATAGATATAACAGAGAATAAAATACTTTTTATAAGATTGGATACTAAGAAAATAGTATTTGAAAATAAAAAGGAAATTGATTATGATAAAGAATTATTAAGTGTACCATATCTAATTAATTATGTTCCTGATACTAAGTATAATACATTAATTGATAAATTAAATAAGATAGATGATGAAGTATTATATAAAATATCAGAAATAAAATATGATCCAAATAAATATGATGAAGATAGATTTTTATTGTATATGGATGATGATAATTATGTATATGTGACATTAACTAAAATGAATCTTTTAAATAAATATAATGAAGCAATTACTAAGTTTGAAGGTAAGAAAGGGACTTTGTATTTAGATTCAGGTAATTATTTTGAAATAAGAAAGTAAAAAAATTAAAAAAAGTGCAATTTTATATAAAATTAAGATTTGAATTAAGAAAAGTGTAGT
>CAZVVV010000132.1:0-2899 GCA_964630725.1 uncultured Muribaculaceae bacterium | reverse complement strand
TATAAAATAAAAACTCACGAACTTTTAAGTCCGTAAGTTGATTTCAAATGGAGCAAACGACGGGAATCGAACCCGCATCCTAGCCTTGGCAAGGCCATGTTCTAACCATTGAACCACATCTGCACTAAATATATTGTATTATTTTTTTTAAAATATTGCAATATATTTTTTATTTTTTATTATGCTCTTGAAACATATTTTCCATCTTTAGTAGAAATTAATATTTTTTCTCCTTCATTGATGAATAATGGTACTTTAACAGTATATCCAGTTTCAAGCGTTGCATCCTTCATAGCACTTGAAGTAGTATTTCCCTTTACACCAGGTTCAGTTGTTACTACTTCCATTTCTATCTTATCTGGAAGAGATAATCCTAACATTTCTCCTTCAAAGAATGTAATATCTACATCTAAGTTTTCTTTTAAATATTTAACATCATCACCAAGATTAGACTTATTTATATCTATTTGAGAATAATCTTCCATATTCATGAAAGTATAATCATCTCCAGTTGAATATAAATATTGCATTGGTTTTCTTTCAATTCTTGCTAATTCCACTTTAGTAGCAGAGTTAAAAGTATATTCAGTCGTTGAACCAGTTCTTAAATTTTTTAACTTAGTTCTTACAAAAGCTGCTCCTTTACCAGGTTTAACATGTTGAAACTCTAATATAGTATAAATATTTCCATCAAATTGAATAGTCATTCCTGTTTTAAAATCATTTACATTTATCATTCAAATCACCTACTTAATTATTTTTCTTCTTTATGTAATGTATGTTTTTGACATTTAGGACAATATTTATTTAGTTCTAAACGTGCTGTTGTATTTTTTACATTTTTTTCTGTACGATAATTTTGACTTTTACATACAGTACAAGTAAGTGTTTTTCCTTGTCTATTTTCTAATTTTGCCATAATATCCCTCCTCATTTCCATAGATATTATATCAAATTTTTTAGAAAAAGCAAAACATTTTTACACATTTTTTATTCTTTCTCCATTTTTAGTATAATATTTAAAGAAAATATTACTACTTTTTTCCATTAATCGATAATTTATATTCGATTTATACTCCCCTCTTTTAGGATTTTGAACATTAGGAGATGAAGTCATTATTGATACAATCGGTTTACTAAATGGAGCATATGCAATAAAATTATTACTTATTGTTTCATTATCTACTACTCCATCATTATCTATATCAATCATACTTTCACTAGTACCAGTTTTACCTGCTGGATTATATTCATATTTTATATATCCTGCTCCTGTTCCATTTGTCATTACTAACCTAAATCCTTTTTGTATTCTTTTCATATATTTTTCTTTTGTTTCAACTTTATTAATCTTTACTATTTCATTTTCATATATAACTTTTTGATCTTTATCTAAAACACTCTTTAAAAATCTAGGTTTTATTCTTACTCCATCATTTGCAACAGTACTTATATATTGACTTAATTGAAGCGGTGTATAAGTATCATACTGTCCTATTGCAAAATTTATTAATAAATCACCTGCTTTACTTGTTCCCTTATAACCAGTTTCCTCTTTTGGATAATCTATTCCTGTTTTTATTCCAAGTCCAAATTGATAATAAATACTTCGATACTTATCAAATGCATCTTCATTAATTTTTAATTCTTTATAAGGATAATACGTAAAACCACCAACCTTCATCGCAGTAAGATATTGATATACATTAGAAGAATATTGTAAAGCTTGTAAATCATTTACATACCCAAGATTCTTCCATGAACATTTCTCTGGCAAATTATATAAATAAATACAATTATCATAAAATGATGTACCAATATCTATAGCTTTATTATTATATCCCACGATCATACTAGCACCTTTTACTACTGATCCTGGTGTTACAGTCACTAACATATTCCCTTCTTCATAATTATATGTCCTATATTTATTTTCATCATAATAAACTTGTTCACCAAGCATTGCATATATTTCACCAGAAGAAGGTTTTTGCATTATAATAAAACTACCAGTATAAAAATCAGTATTAGCCTCTTCTTTTGTATTAATCACTTCTTCCTCTAACATCTTTTCAAGCTCTAATTGTAAATCTATATCAATAGATAAAACTATATCACTACCCCTTGATCCTTTTTCCACTAATTCTAAAGAATTATCCTCCATAACTTTATACTTATCCTTTGTCCCCTTTAAAATACTTTCATATTGTTTTTCAAGTCCAGTTAATCCTACTCTATCATCTCTTGAATATCCAAGAGATAAGTAATATTTTAAATCCTCTTCAGGCATTTTATTAGATTCAGATACTTTTCCAAATATACTTCTTAAAGTATCCCCATATAAATATTTTCTTTCCCATTCTAACTTTGTTTTAAAACCCTTTAAAGTACTTATATTCTCTGATATATAAGCATATTCTTTATCACTAACATCCTTTTTAATAATCTTTTCATCATATGAATAACCATTATTCATTAAATAATATAAATAAGCAGACTCCTTATCCCTATTATTAAATAACTTTAAATCATCCTTAGTAATCCTTTCAATCTTAAGCTCATATATATCATCCTCAGTTAATTTTCTATTCTTTAAACCCTCTAACTCACTAGATTTAATTTTTTTATTTGAAATATCTGGATATTTAAGCACAAAAAACTCTTTTAATATCCTATCAGTTACATTATCATAATCAAGATCAATTTTACTACTCATAAAATAAGCTAATTCAATCTCCTCATTAGTACTTATATTCTTTTCTTTTTTATAATATATACTTTTTACTGCTTTATTATCTACAAGTAATTTCATATTTCTATCATATATTCTTCCTCTTGGTGTACTATCACCATATACATAAACATTTGTCATATTAACAAGCAACATTTTATAATAATC
>CAZVVV010000131.1:0-2959 GCA_964630725.1 uncultured Muribaculaceae bacterium | reverse complement strand
ATTAAATGAAAATATTATCAGTAAATGCAGGAAGTTCATCATTAAAATTTCAAATGTATGAAATGCCTGAAGAAAAAGTACTTATTTCCGGAGTATTTGAACGTATAGGAATAGGAAATAGTTTCTATACAATAAAACTAAACGGAGAAAAAATTAAAAAAGAAAGAGAAATTTCTAATCATGAAGAAGCAGTTAAAATCTTAACTGAAGAACTATTAGAAAATAAAGTAGTATCATCACTTGATGAAATCGAAGCAATTGGACATAGAATGGTACATGGAGGAGATAAATATCCTAATTCTACAATTATAGATGATGGAGTAATAGAATTAGCAGAAAGCTTATTAGATCTTGCACCAATTCATATTCCAGCAAACCTAACTGGAGTACGTGCATTTCAAAAAATAATTCCAAATGCAACAGCAGTCGCAGTATTTGATACATCATTCCATCAAACACTACCAAAAGAAGCATACATCTATCCAGTACCATATGAATGGTATGAAAAATATGGAGTTAGAAAATATGGCTTTCATGGTACAAGTCATAAATACGTTTCAATGAGAATGAACGAAATATTAGGAAGAACAGATACAAAAATAATTACATGTCACATCGGAAGTGGTGGTTCAGTATCAGCAGTCCTAAATGGTAAATCAATTGATACATCATTAGGATTCACACCAAATGCTGGTATAGTAATGGGCACAAGAAGTGGTGACATAGATGCATCAATAATTCCATACATTATGAAAAAAGCAAACCTAACAGTATCTGAAGTAGATAACATTCTAAATAAGAAAAGTGGACTACTTGGAATTAGTAAAAAATATAGTGATTCAAGAGATATTGAAGAAGGTATTAAAAATGGTGATGAACTATGCAAACTAGCTCAAGATATATATGTAAGAAGAATAGTAGAATACATTGCTAAATACTATGTATTACTTGGAGGATGCGATGCAATCGTTATGACCGCTGGAGTCGGAGAAAACTCAATTCCAACAAGAAAACAAATTCTAGATAAACTATCTGTGTTAGGAGTCCAAATAGATGAAGAAAGAAATAACATCCGTGGAGAAGAACAATTAATTACTAAAGACACATCAAAAATACCAGTATGGGTAATCCCAACAGATGAAGAATTAATGATTGCTAGAGATACATATGAACTAGCAAAATAGAAAGAATGATAAAATGTATAAACAAATATTTAAAGAAATAAAAAAATATAATAATATTGTATTAGTAAGACACGTTGGAATAGATCCTGACGCAATGGCAAGTCAAACAGCCTTAAGAGATTCAATAAAACTAACATTTCCTGAAAAAAACGTCTATGCAATTGGAAATGGTACAGTAAGATTTAACTACATGGGAAAATTAGATAGAAACATTGACTTTTCTACCATGAACGATATCTTATTAATTGTTCTAGATACACCAGATATAAAAAGAGTAGATATGGGAGATCTTACAAAATATGATTATAGTATAAAAATAGATCATCATCCATTCGTTAGTAAGTTCTGTGACATAGAACTAATAAACGATAAAAAATCAAGTGCATCAGAAATGGTATACGATTTAATTGAAAATACAAAACTAAAACTAAATGAAGAAATTGCAAAAACACTATTCTGTGGAATAGTATCAGATACTAACAGATTCATGTTTAACAACTCTAGTTCTGAAACATTTAATTGTATTTCAAACATCTTAAAAGAATATCCATTTGATATAACAAAATTATATAAAGAAATATATAAAAGACCATTCTCTGAAGTACAACTATTCGGACATATGATAAACAATATGAAAATATCAGACTATGGAGTAGGATATGTTAAAATAGGAAGCCAAACACTTACTAAATACAACCTTGATACAGCATCATCAGGTAATCTAATTAATGACTTCAACAACATTGAAGAATTACTTGTATGGTTATGTGCAACCGAAGACATAAAAAATAGTTGCATAAGAGTATCAATCCGTTCTAACGGACCAATCATAAAAAAAGTAGCAGAAAAATATAATGGTGGTGGACATAACCTAGCATGCGGTGTTAGACTATCATCATTCGAAGACGTAGACTTATTAGTAAAAGACCTAGACTATGTCTGTAAAAAATATATAGAAAGTAGTGATGTAGATGAAAATTACTAGTTGCGAATTCAAAATAAGTGCTGTTCGTCGTAGCCAATATCCTGAAGACAATCTACCAGAATTCATGCTTGTAGGAAGAAGTAACGTTGGTAAAAGTAGCTTTATTAACATGCTTGTTAATAACAAAAAAATGGCAAGAGTATCAAACACACCAGGAAAAACTAAAAATCTAAACTTCTTCTTAGTAAACAATGACTTCTTTTTAGTGGACGTTCCAGGATATGGATACGCAAGCGTTAGTAAAAAAGAACAAAGAAAATTTGGTCTTATGATCGAAGAATACCTAGAAAAAAGAGAAAACTTAAAAAGAACTTTCATGTTAGTAGACATAAGACATAAACCATCAAATGATGATGTATTAATGTACAAATTTTTAAAATATTACAACGTTCCAGTAACAATAATAGCTACTAAAATAGATAAACTACCTAAATCAAAACTTTCAAAAGCAGAAGAATTAGTAATAAAAACACTTGAAATAGAAAAAACAGATAAATTAATTCTAGTATCAAATACTACAAAACAAGGAAGAGATTTAGTATTAAATGAAATCGAAGACCTAATATCAGAAACATTATAGGTCTTTTTTCATACAATATTTTAGGTGTTTATATGAAAATAATTACTAATAAAGATGATTTAAATATAATCATTTATAAAAGTGAAATAGACTGTGATTTAAAACAAAAAGACATATTAGAAAAATACATAAAAAAAATAATACTAAATATTAAAAGAAAAAATATTATAAATATAAATGGTTTTTATAAAATAAATGTATATCATAATG
>CAZVVV010000130.1:0-2982 GCA_964630725.1 uncultured Muribaculaceae bacterium | reverse complement strand
ATTGGTTTTATGGATTATAATGAATTAAATGATGAATTAGAAAGGGCTTAGGTCCTTTTTTGATTCTTTGTTTTATTTTTCTTGAAGTTTTAGATTGTTTATTGTATAATTTTATTAAGATATTGAGGGATGTTTATGAGAAAGATATTTACAAGTATTGATATTGGCACTAATGAAATAAAAGTCGTTACTGTTGAAGAGTTTAACGATAGGTTTAATGTGCTTGCAAGTTCTTCGGTTAAATCAGCTGGTGTTAAGCAAGGTTTAATAGTGGATGCTAATTTGGTTAGTTCTTCTATTAAGAAAGCTATAAAGGATAATGAAAGTAAACTTGGTGTTAAGATTGAGGAGACTATTGCTATTATTCCTTCGAATAATATGGAAATATGTATGAAACATGGTAAAGTTAATGTTCATGATGATATGATTACTGGTGATATTATTTTTGATTGTATGGAAAATGCTTTAAGAGAAGAAAAAGTTGCTGGTATGGAAGTTGCTAATGTTTCACCAATAGAGTTTAGAATAGATGGGGTTAAGAAAATTAAGAATCCTTTGGGTCTTTCTGGTAAGAGTTTGGAATCTAAGAATATAGTTTGTTATGTTCCTAAGAAGAATGTTTATTCTGTTATTAGTATTATAGAAAGTTTAAATATTAAAGTAGTTGATATAGTTATTTCTTCGATTGGTGATTATTATTCTGTTAAGAATAAGGAGTTAGATGAAAGAGTTGGCGCTATTGTAAATATTGGAGAGGATAAGAGTGTTGTTTCAATATTTAATAAGGGTGTAATAATGAGTGAGAATATTATACCTATTGGTTCTAGTATGATTGATAAGGAATTAGTATTTAATTATAAGATTGAAGATAGTGAGGCTATTAAAATTAAAAATACTTTTGCAGTTGCTAGTAGAAAGTATGCTGATGGAGAAGAGACTTATGAGTTTGTTAATAGAGTGGGTAATGAAGTGTCTATTAATCAGTATCAATTAGCGGAATTAGTGGAGACAAAGTTAGTAGAAATGCTAAAAAGTATAAAAAATGAGATAAATAACTTAACAAAACGCGAAATTAATTATATAATAGTAACTGGGGGAATTACTTCTATGTTGGGATTTAGTTCCTTAGTTGAAGAATTATATGGTAGACATAGTAGTGTTTTATCACTTGCTGTTATTGGAATTAGGAATAATAAGTATTCTACTGTATATGGTTCTGTTAAGTATTTTAATGAAAAACTTAATTTAAGAGAAAAAGATTATACGATGTTTAGTGAAGAAAAAATAAATGAATTGACACAAGTACGTAGAAAAATAGGGGCAAGTAGTGTGTTAGGTAAAATATTTAAAATATTTGATTAAGGAGATGATGTTATGTTTGATATGTCGATGGTTGACCAATTAGCAAAAATAAAAGTAGTTGGTGTCGGTGGTGGCGGTGGTAATGCTATTAACCGAATGATTGAAGCAGGAGTTCGTGGTGTTGAGTTTATCGTTGTTAATACTGATGCTCAAGTTTTAAATGCATCAAAGGCTGATATTAAGATTCAATTAGGTCATGGACTTGGTGCTGGTGCTAAACCTGAAATAGGTAAGGAAACTGCGATTAAAGCTAAAAAAGAAATAGAAGAAGCATTAAAGGGTGCTGATATGGTATTTATTACTTGTGGTATGGGTGGAGGAACTGGTACAGGTGCTGCTCCAGTTATTGCTGAAATATCACAAAATTTAGGTGCTTTGACTGTTGCTATTGTTACACGTCCTTTCTCTTTTGAAGGTAAGAGAAGAATGGATAATGCTTTAGCGGGAATTGAAGAATTAAAGAAGAGTGTTGATACTTTAATAGTTATTCCTAATGATAGATTAAGAGAAATAATAGATAAATCTACTTCAATGCTTGATGCATTTAAAGAAGTTGATAATGTACTTCTTCGTGGTGTACAATCTATTTCTGATTTAATTGCAGTAGTAGGGTTAGTTAACCTTGATTTTGCAGATATTAGATCTGTTATGGAAAAATCAGGTAATGCTATTATTGGTATAGGTATCGGTATGGGTGAGGATAGAGCTATTGAGGCTGCTAAACAAGCTGTATCATCTCCTCTTTTGGAAACATCTATTCATGGGGCAACTGATGCTATTATAAATATTACTGGTGGTGCTAATTTAACATTATTTGAAGCAGAACAAGCTGCTGAAGTAGTACGTGCTGCTGCTAATACTGATATTAATGCTATATTTGGTTCTGTTATAAATGAAAACTTAACTGATGAAGTTATTGTTACTGTAATTGCTACAGGTTTTGATAAGAAATCAAATAAACAACCTTTATATAATCAAATTAATCAAACTAGTAAAAGATCAGAAAATAGATATGATTTAGATGATGATGAAGATAGTTCTTCAAGTAGTTTTGAACCTACTGAAATAGAAATACCAACTTTTATGCATAAAAACTTTTAGTTATTAAGGACCTCTTTTTAGAGGTTTTTTTATGAAAAAAGATGGATTAAATACTTTTGATATTTATTATAAAATGTATTAAGTAGCTCATTTGGAGACTTTTTTAGTAAAATATTATATAATATTGCGCAAAGTAATTGGTTAGTTGATTGTTGAAAAGTCATGCAAAAGAAAGAACTAATTTGTATAATTTATTTGTAGGAGGTAATTCATATGAAAAAAGCATGTAAAGATTTTAGGAGTAATAAATTAAAATTAATGGTAAAGAAATTAATAAAAGAATCCGAAGAAATAAAAATTATAAAACCTCATGTTTTTGCATACAAGGATACTCCGGTAAGTTTGGAGGAACACAAGGGTAATGTAATGTCATACGTAAAAAGAAGGAGGTATAATTTATGAAGTATGAAATTGGTAGTATAGTATTTGTTTCAAAATATAAATATGATGGTGGTAAAAATGGGCAAAATCATTTATTTGTTATAATAGATGATGATGATAATCTAGTTCCGATAGAAT
>CAZVVV010000129.1:0-2988 GCA_964630725.1 uncultured Muribaculaceae bacterium | reverse complement strand
GGTCTTAGAAAAAGCAAACGATATCATTTTGGAGTGGACTACTTTTACAAATACGATGGAAACATCAGAGTGATTTCTGATTTTGGAGACTTTTACATTGACAATTACGAAGATGGCAAACTCAAAACCTTGTACAAGATAAACTTGGGATCAGAAGCACTGCCGGACGATGTGTTGCCGAAAACCTACGAAGAAATTAACGCAGTATTGAATTCCCCCGAACATTTTAAATTCATTGGTAGTGCCTGCGAAACTTCTGACTGGCTGTATCTTGAGCCTTGCGGACTTAAACTAAAAAATTATATCGCATTTATCAACAAGCACAGTGGCAAATACGCATTTGGCAGGGAATATCCCGATTTGGGATTGGGAATAATGGGGGCAATGGACAATTATTTCTATGCTTTGATTTATCCAGAATACGCAGAGCAAGGTTCACTCGGACGGAAGATCTTGGAGAAGCATAATATCACAAAAAACAGCCCCGTTGTCGTAAAACTCAAATTAAATAAAAATATATTGCAATAACACTTGCTTTGTATTATAGTTTTCGTAGATTTGCAAAACATAAAGTACAAATAAGATTGAATATCATGAAAGTAAACCGCACAACGGCAAGAATTGGCAATGTGGGCAGAATGCTGCTCGCTGCTGTCGTGCTGCTGTCCGGCGTTTCAAAGCTGTTCTATCTTCAGGGCTTCTCTGAAGAGGTGGCGCAATATTCCGAATTGTACGTGTCGCAGTCGCTCGTTTCGTGGAGCAAGGGCATTGCAGTGGCAGTGTGCTGCGCTGAAATCATGCTGGGATTGCTCCTGCCAATGTCAAAAATCTCCCTTTACACAACTTTGGCGGCATTCGCGTTGATGACGTTCTTCCTCTATCTTACAGGAACGAATTATCTTTTCCCCACGGCTTTGGGCAGCGTGGAGTCGTGCGGCTGCTTCGGCGAATTGGTGCATTTCTCAGCCAAAGGCTCGTTCGTCAAGAGCATCGCACTGTGGGTTGTAGCACTCATTACGGTAATATGCAACTGGAAATATAAGGCAGACCGCACTGCCATAACAAAAGGCAAGTAACCCGAAAATCGTAAAGAGTAGGGATTTATATTAAACCGTATTTCAAATGAAAAAGAAAATTTTCATTTCTACGTTCGCCATTGCAGCAATGGCACTGACGGCGTTCACAGGCTACAAGACCTTTGGTCCGAAACAATCAATGTCAGACCTTCTCCTTGACGAGAACATAGAGGCTCTGACACAAGGGGAAGAAATCGGAGGATACTATAAAAAAGTGATGTTTACATGTAATCCCCCCTATACTTACAAGCAAAGCATTACGTGTTTGCCTAATGGGAATCAAGTATGTAGTCCTGCGGATTGTTTCTAAGCAGAAAGGAATGTCGGCAAAACGCCCGACATTCCCTTTGTAATCTTAATCATATTAATAAAAATGAAAATGAAAAGACAAAAAATCACATTGCTCTTTGGAGTTTTTATGGTCATTGTTGTCATTGCATCTTGTGGTATAAAAAAGATGTCAGATGTAAAAGAGTTTAAGTTGGAGAGAACCAATTTTAATGATTGGACAAATTTTCTAGAAATAAAAAATATAATACAGCTACAGGAAAGCGACCAGTGCCTGATGTCGAGTGCAAAAAAATGTTTCTTTACAGAAAAACATATCATCTACGTTGATTATAAGGCAAATAATATCTATTCTTTTTCATATGACGGCAAATTTGAACACCAAGTGGGACGCATGGGACATTCTGGCTCTGAATATGTGAGAATTCTTGATATATGCATGGACACGAGCGATTCTGTTATTATGGTATTGGATGGTCGCGGAATTGTGTGCTATGATGCGAATACTGGCAATTTTCTGGAACGCAAAAAGTTCCATTCACCAGATTATGATAATTATCTGCTAATAGAGCCCATTAGGGACGATAGTTTCATATGCTTCACCTACAACGATAAAAAAAACAGTATGGTATTAGACTATCCCAATGGTCAAATTAATTTGAGAAAAAGAAAACGATATAATTTATGCGTTAATTTCTTTTACAGGTACAACGGTGAGTGCAGGATAATTTCCGATTATGGCGATTTTTACATTGATAGCTATAAAGACGGCAAACTCACTCCTCTATATAGGATAGACTTGGGGGCTCAGGCACTTCCAAACGATATACTGCCAAAAACTTTCGAGGAATTTATGGCGGTAGATAACTCACCAAAATTTTTCAAATGCATTACAAGCGCTTATGAAACAAGAGAATGGTTATGGCTAAGGTTCGTAGGCCCTAAGCAAACATATTACACTGCGTTTGTCAACAAGCAAAATGGGAAATATGCATTTGGAGAAGAAAGTATGGACATGGGGATTTATGTTATAGGGGCAAACAAAGAGTACTTTTATGCGTTGATTTACCCAGAGTTTGCAGAGCAAGGCTCTTTGGGACGGAAGATTTTGGAGAAGCACAACATCACAAAGAACAGCCCTGTTGTAGTAAAACTCAAATTAAACGAAAATATATTGCAATAATACTTGCTTTGTATTATGGTTTTCATATATTTGCAAAACATAAAGTACAAATAAGATTGAATATCATGAAAGTAAACCGCACAACGGCAAGAATTGGCAATGTGGGCAGAATGCTGCTCGCTGCGATCATGCTGCTGTCCGGCATTTCCAAGTTGTTCTATCTTCAGGGCTTCTCCGAAGAGGTGGCGCAATATACCGAACTGTATGTGTCGCAGTCGCTCGTTTCATGGAGCAAGGGCATTGCCGTGGCAGTGTGCTGCGTTGAAATCATGTTGGGACTGCTCCTGCCTATGTCAAAAATCTCCATTTACACAACTTTGGCGGCATTCGCGCTGATGTCGTTCTTTCTCTATCTTACAGGAGCGAACTATCTTTTTCCCACGGCTTTGGGCAGCGTGGAGTCGTGCGGCTGTTTCGGAGAATTGGTGCATTTCTCCGCCA
>CAZVVV010000128.1:875-3012 GCA_964630725.1 uncultured Muribaculaceae bacterium | reverse complement strand
TTCTTTTGCCTATCTATTGCAAAAAAAATGTAATTGTGGTATACTCTTTATTGTTAAGGCGCCCATAGCTCAATTGGATAGAGCGTTTGGCTACGGACCAAGAGGTTGAGGGTTCAAATCCTTCTGGGCGCGCCATTATGTTATTTAGTACCATTTAGGTACTTTTTTTATAAAATAAAAAAGAGCATTGCTCTTATAAAAATAATATTATTAGTATTCCTACAATAAAACAATAAATGGAAAAATAAATAAGTTTTCCTTTTTTTATAACCTCTCTAAACCATTTAACTGAGAAATAAGTAAATATTCCTGCGACTAAAGCACTCATTATAAAAAACATAATTTCACTTGATGTAAGATTACTTCCAAATAAATCTTTTAAACCAAGTAGAGTAGTAGCACAACTTATAGGAATATAAAGCATAAAAGAAAAATCAAACGCCACTTGTCTATCTAATCCTTTATAAAGTCCCCCCACAATAGTAGAACCACTTCTAGAAATACCTGGCAATAGTCCAAGAACTTGAAATAATCCAACAGACATAGCATCTTTTAAAGTCATATCCTTTTCTTCTTTTTTACCATTTGCTTTTCTAATTAAAAATAAAAATATACCTGTAATAATAAGAGTTACTCCCACTATTTTAATATTATTACTAATAGCATCAAATACCCCTAACTTAGATATTATAAGACCAATAATACCAGCGGGAATTGTTGCTAATATTATATACCAACCATATTTATAATTAGCTTCTTGTTTCTTAGATTTAGTTTTAAAGTAACCAAAGAAATCTTTTAAAATACTAATTATTTTATCCCAATAAATAATTACTACTGCGATTAATGAACCAAAGTTAGTTATAATAGCAAGTAATTCTGTATCAGATAAAGCAACACTCTTAAAACCTAGATAATTAGTAAGTAAATCATTAAATACTAATAAGTGTCCTGATGATGATATTGGTAAAGCTTCAACTACTCCTTGTACTATTCCTAATAAAATATAATAAATAAATATCATTTTTAAAACCTCCATAATTTTATCTATTTAAGTATATAACATTTTTTAAAATAAATAAATAGAATAGGATAAAAATGTATATACTATACATGAGGGATGCAATATGGTATACATATATGATATAATTTTAAATTTTAATGATGAGTTATTAGAATTTTTTGAATGGGAAGATAATGATAATATAAAATATATTAAAAGATTACCATTAATTAGAGTAGAAGATAAATTAATTAAAGATGTATTAGAAAACAATATTTTATTTAATAATATATTACTTGATCAAATAAAAGAAAAAACTATTTATTATGACAATAATAAAAAAAATTATCCAGTAATAGTAATATCTAATCAAGATATTGCAATTGCTATTTTAGTAAATAATAATAGTTATAAATACTCAAGATTATTACTCGATGAAGAATATGAAGTATTAAATATTGCAAGTAAACTAGATATAACTAAAGTAGAGTATTCCATTATAGAAAAAAAGAATATTAATAATAATCTAACTAGAGAAGAAAGAAAAATAAAAAGTATTCTTTCAAATGAAATAGATTATCTATATAATAGTAATAAACTTGACAAACTTAACTATTATTACTATGAGTATTTTAATAAAATAAATAATAATAAAGAAGAAGTATATAAAAGATTAAAAGATTCATTAAATACTATAAATAATAACCATTTAAAGTTATTAGAAATAGTACATCTTACTAATAAGTAAAGATTGTTTTGTTAATCTTTTATAATACAAAAAGTATCAAAAAAATACGAAGTTTTTGTACTCGACTACAAAAACTTTACTTTTTAATAAAACTGGTGATAAGTATTATGTTGCTGATTTAGGACTTAGATATTTTATTCTAGGACGTAAAGTTGGAGATTATGGACATATTCTTGAAAACATTGTTTATCTTGAATTATTAAGACGTGGATATGATGTATATATTGGTAAAGTAGATGAGCTTAAAGTTGACTTTGTTGCCATAAACAATAATGGTAAAATTTATGTACAAGTTGCAGAAACATTAAGAGGTTCTTTACCAGATGATAATAAAATCTATATCTACATTATTTAAGTTTCTTAATATTATTCCAAAATGGTGAACT
>CAZVVV010000128.1:0-865 GCA_964630725.1 uncultured Muribaculaceae bacterium | reverse complement strand
ACAAAATTCAACTAGTGGATTTTCTAAAGAAATAGATGATAATAAAATATTAGATAGAGAATTAAGACCACTTAAAAAGATAAATGACAATTATGAAAAGATAGTATTAACACTAGATAAGATGCCACTTGCTAATGAAGAAGGCATAAAAATTCAAAATGTTTTTGATTGGTTATTAAATAAATAAGAAGTAGTAATTCTACTTCTTTTCTTCATCATTATCTTTTTTAATAAACTCTCTAAGTATTTTAGTAATTGCTCTTTTTTCTATTCTAGACACATAACTTCTAGAAATATTTAATGATTTAGCAATTTCTTTTTGAGTCTTTTCATCTTCATTATTTAAACCATATCTTTTTATAATTATTTCCTTTTCTCTTGGAGTAAGTAGTTTTAAATACTCTTTTAATAATTCTATATTATCCTTTATATGTATTTCTTCAATATGATCAATCTTTGGAGTCTTTAACACATCTAGTATTGTAATATCATTACCATCTTTATCATAACCAATAGGTTCATCTAATGAAATATTTAAATTATTTTTTTTATTTGCTCTAAAGTACATCAGTATTTCATTTGCAATTGTCACCTAATGGAAACTCTGTCATTTTAGCAGATTCACTAGTTCCTGTTAGATTAAGTATTAAGTTTTCACCATCACTATATGCAGATGATATTACTAATTTGATTAATGATCTTTTTTCTAATATATCCAATTCATCAAACTTTTTATAATAAGTATTTAAAATATTATCTGATATAATTTTAATATTATCTTCATCAATAAAAGTATTCTTTTTAGAATTTAATAAATTTATTCTTTCTTCTAATTCAATATTTGTTTTTTTAATTTTTTGTATTT
>CAZVVV010000127.1:0-3013 GCA_964630725.1 uncultured Muribaculaceae bacterium | reverse complement strand
AAATGAAATAAATACAATACCTGGATCATTGTCTTCATACTTATGGAAAGCTAAGAAAAAGAATCAAACTGAATTATTTGATGATTTAATAGCAATTGCTGTAGATAATAAGAAAGATGATGAACAAATACAAAAGATTATACCTGGTAATTTGCTTGAAAGGTTTGATAATCTAAAGGGTACTAAGTTAAAGAAATAGAATATAAATAATAATAGATTTTAGTCTATTATTTTTATTTTATCATTAATTTTATATTTTTTAGATGTATTTAATGGTAATTCTAATGTATGTTTTGCTTCTTTTTTAATTATTATTTTATTTTTTTTAACATTTTCTTTTATTAAAACTATTTTATTGTTATTATCAATCATAATTACATCTATGTTTTGTTTCATAAAAAAAGTATGTATGGCATTGCAATTATATAATATATATCCTTCTTTGATTGGTTCTTTTCTAAACATTAAACCAATTAATTTATTTATTTTATTAATCTTTAATTTATTATTATCATTTACTAAGTACATTCTATCACCATTTTTATTCTATATCATTTTTTACATCTTGACAATAGTATAAAAAAATAATAAAATTAATGTAGGAAAATAGGTGATGTATGATGAAACTAAATAATAGAGGTCAAGCTTTAGTAGAATATGTTTTGATAATTGCTCTAATAAGTGTACTGGCTATATCTTTAGTATCAATTTTAGGTGGTTATTTAAAAGATTCTATTACTAAATCATCTTGTGCTTTAGTGGGTGAAGAATATCAAAAGGGTGCTAAAGCTGGAGAAGGTTATTGCGTTGAGACTAAATAATAGAGGTCAAGCTTTAGTAGAGTTTGTAATTATACTTCCAATTATCATTATGATATTATTCGTAGTAATAGACTTTGCTTTTGTTTTTTATAATAAAAATAGTCTTGAGGGAGTAATGGATGAGGTATCTTCTTATCAACAAAGTGGAAAGAGTTACGATGAAATAAATGAAATATTGGATTCTGATACTACGATGAAGTATAATTATCAAGGTGATAAACTTGAAATAGTGCTTACTAAAAAAGTAAATCTTATTACACCGTTTGCATCATCATTTTTTGAAAATCCATATAAGATAACTACCAAGAGGGTGTTATTTAATGAATAATAAGGGTCAGTCATTAGTTTTATTTGTTTTTTTAATACCAGTATTTATTATAATATTTGCTTATATATTTGATACTTGTTATATTAAAATAAATGATAATAAACTAGATAATCTTAGTTCAATTGCAATGAATTATGTTTTAATGGATAAAGATAAGATAGAAATAGAGCAATTAATATTGGATAATGATGCTGATATTAAAATAATAAGTATTACAAATAGTGAAGTACATTTAAAAAAAGAAGTTGATTCAATATTTGGTTCTATTATTGGAATAAAGAAATATAACTTAGATTCAATATGTACAGGGTATGTTGATTCAAATAATAAAATAAGAATAAAGAAGGGTTAATTATGAAAAAGGATAAAGGGAAAATTATATCGATAACTTCTACTACGGGTGGTGTAGGTAAAACTATTACAACACTTAATTTAGCGGGATCTTATCATTTACTTGGGTATAAAGTTTTAATTATTGATTTTGATTTATTCGGGGGAGATATTGCTCTTTCTTTAAATTTAAAATGTGATAAAACAGTATTTAATTTAGTCCTTGATTTATCTAATAATAGGTATGAAAAAGTTGAAGATTATATTTATAAGTATAATGATAATATTGATATTATTTCTGCTCCAAAGGATCCAAGACAGGCTAATAAGATTGATTCTAAATATATTCCTTTAATCCTAGATAGTGTTTTATATAAGTATGATGTTATTCTTATAGATACTACTCATATTTTAAATGAAACTAATATTATTTTATTTGATAATTCTGATAGTATTTTAGTTTTATTTAGTAATGATATATATTCTCTTAAAAATACTAGAACTTTTATATCAATATTAAAAGATGCTAATTATACTAATTATTCTACTATATTAAATGAATCAATATTAGGTAGAAATTATTATAATTCTTATGATATGAGAACTATTATTAAATCTAATATAGATTTTACTATTCCTAAAACACTTCATTTTAGTAAAATAGATAAGATGATATCGTCTGGACAAATACCTGTTTTATCAAGTAGTAGAAAAGATAATAAGCATTATGAATTGATTGCTAAAAAGCTTATTGAGGAGGTGTCTAAATGAGAAAAACACTTTCTGAGTTATTTGAAATAGAAAATAAAAAGAGTAATTATATTAATTCTGAAGTTAGTGATTATAGTGTTTTTAAAGATAAAAATTTATTAGATTCTTTAAGAAATAAAATAATACAAAATATAATAGATAATGATTTATCAGATAGTAAGTATCTTGAAGATTATATTAATGATGAGATTAATACTTCTCTTGAAGGGTATGATTTAACTAATTTAGAAAGAAATCATATATTTAATTTAATTGAAAATGAAATAAATGGATATGGTCCAATTACTGAGTTATTGGATGATAAGAGTATTACTGAAATAATGGTTAATGCACCAGATGAAATATATATTGAAATAGATGGTAAAATTATTAAAGATGAGTCTGTTTCTTTTATAAATGATGAACATATTATAAGAACAATTCAAAGAATGATTCAACCTCTTGGTAGGACTATTGATATAGCTAATCCTATGGTTGATTCAAGACTTAGTGATGGTTCAAGAATTAATGCTGTAATACCACCACTTGCTCTTAATGGGCCAGTGCTTACTATAAGAAAGTTTAAAGAAAATTTATCTACTGCTGATGATTTAATTAGAAATGGTACATTTACACCTTATATGGCAAGGTTTTTAGATGCTTGTGTAAGGGCTAAACTTAATATATTAGTATGTGGTGGAACTGGTTCTGGTAAAACTACTGTGCTTAATGTTTTATCATCTTTTATACCTAGTGATGAGAGAATTATTACTATTGAAGATGC
>CAZVVV010000126.1:0-3018 GCA_964630725.1 uncultured Muribaculaceae bacterium | reverse complement strand
TATTTTGTTTTTAATTAATACCACTTCGACCCCTTTGCCAATGGATAGATGTCTTTTATTTAAATTGTTCAATTATTTCTATAAACTCTTTTGGTGGGTCTTGTTCATAGTATAGTTCTTGTTTTGTTATTGGATGAATTAGTTTTATACTTTTTGAATGAAGCATTTGACCAAAGTCTTTATTTATTAATTTTTTATTGCAGTATACTTCATCATTTACTATTGGATGTCCAATGTATGATAAGTGTACTCTTATTTGATGAGTCCTACCAGTTTCTAGGGTACATTCAATTAGAGTTGCTTCTTTATATCTTTCAATTACTTTAAAGTGTGTTATTGAGTCTTTACTATTGATGTCGGTTACTGCATATTTTTGTCTATTGTTGATGTCTCTTCCAATTGGAGCATCAATTGTTCCTTTATCATGTCTTACTACTCCCCAGACTAATGCAAGGTATTTTCTTTCTACTTGTTTTTTTCTTATCATGTTTGATAGTTTGTCATGAACTTGATCGTTTTTTGCTACGATCATAAGACCACTTGTGTCTTTATCTAGTCTATGTACTATTCCTGGTCTTATAGTATTTTTATTACTTATTTCATTAAAATGATATAAAAGGCCATTTACCAAAGTATGATTTAGATTGCCTACTGCTGGATGAACTACTAAACCACTTTGTTTATTTATTATTGCTAGGTATTCATCTTCATAAACTATATCTAAATTCATTTTTTCTGGTAAGATATCTGTTATTTCTTCTTCAAGTTCATTGATATTTATTATGTCATTTTCTTTTAATTTGTAACTTGAATTTACTTTTTTATTATTTACTGTTATTTGTTCATCTTTTATTAATTTTTGAATTTTGCTTCTTGTGTATTCTGTTTCTTCGGATAAATAAGCATCTATTCTTATATTACTTTTGTTTGATGTTATTTGCACTTTTATCCCTCCTTATTAAAATTATTATCAAGATTATTGCTCCGCATGTTATTAAAATGTCTGCTAAGTTAAATACTGGAAAGTTGTATCCAAATATGTTTAAACTTATGAAGTCTATTACATAGTTATGATATACTCTATCAAATAGGTTTCCTAGTGTTCCACCAATTATCATTGATATTGAAATATGCTCTATATTTGTCTTTATTTTTGGTATCATATATTTTATTATATAGAATAATACAAGTATTGATATTATTATTAATAGTATTTGATTGTTTTTTAATATAGAAAATGCTGCCCCATTATTATGAGTTAAATATATATTAAAAAAATTAGGTATTACTTCTTTAAATGTTAAATAGTTTGATACTAAATATTTTGTAAGTAAATCTATAAGCATTAATATAAATGAAGTTATATAGATTTTTTTTTGCATTTAAATCACCAGTTATATTTTAACATATATGTTTTAATAAGTAAATTGTAAGATATTTTTAGATTTATACCAAAGGATTATCAAATACTTCGAAAAGAAATGACACTGATCTAATGAAAATTAAGTTTTTTGATTTATCTAAGTTACATAAAAAAATATGAATTGTATGTTCATATTTAAAATAATTTGCTGTGACTGCCTGTTTCCACTAATATCAATATCAATTTTTCATCATGATATTTATATACTAGCAACCAATCCGGTTCAATGTGACATTCATAGCATTCTTTATAATAGTTTGTATTAGTTAGTTTATGATTCTTATATTTTGCTTCTAATTCTTCTAAGTTAGCAAGTTTTTCCGTTACTTCAGCTAATTTTTGAATGTTTTTACCTTGTTTTTTTATTTTTTTTAATGATTTTTTAAAACTCGATGTGAAGTCAACTGTATATTTTGTTTTTGTACTAATCATCTAAAGCTTTAAACAATTCTTCAATTGTTTGATAACCTTTTCTATTTTTATCATTTGCAATTTCTTCTGCTTCTCGTAATGCTTTAAGTAATTTTTTATTTGGAGTCTCTTGCACTATTTCAAATGGTATACCATTTCTTTTCACTACTTGAGTAAGAAACATATTTATTGCAACACTCATATTTAGTCCTAAATCATTCAGTATTTCTCCTGCTTGTTGCTTTAAATCATTATTTACTTTAACATTCAGATTAACTGTGTTTGATAAACTATTCACTATATCACCTCTTATTCACTTAGTATTTTACTACATTATCATTACTTTGTCAATATTTTTTATTTATTGTTTCTTTTCTTTTTATTATTAATTAATCTTAACTAAGATAACGTCTTCTCCTATTCTTTGAATTTTGTCCCAACTTATTTCTGCTTCGTTTTCTTTTGATCCAATTCTAAATAGAGTTTTTTGTGTTTCTATTACTAATGATATTAAACTTCCATCTTGGTTTAGTTTTACATCTATAATGTTTCCTATCTTTTTTCCATCTAAGTTTACTATATCTTTATGTTGTAGTTCTGATAATCGCATTTATATCACCTATTTAATTGTACTCTTTTAATTAAAAAAACATACTATTTTTTAGTATGCTATTTTTTAAATACAAATATTTTACTGAATACGTAGTTTAAGACTACTATTATGAATTGTACTAGTATTTTTGATATTTTATCATTTATATTTAGTGGTGCAGTTAGTAACCACATTGTTCCCATATCTATTAATAGAGTTGTAATTCTAGATAGATAGAATTTTATCATTTCTATTAGTTTTTCTTTGCCTACTTTTTTTGATTCAAATACATATTTTTTATTTGTTATGAATGCAAATAGTACTGCGAAGAACCATGATATTATATTTGATATTTGTATATCTAATTGAGTGTCGTTTGTTAGAAAAAATATTCTTACTATGTAGAATGTAGCAAGACTTACTACTGTTGTTAAGCCTCCGATTATTAGATAGTTTATTATTTCTTTATATTTTAAACTAATTTCATTTTCTATACTATTTTGGAGAACTTCATCAGGATTTAAGAAGAAATTTAATAATTTATTTTTCTCTTTATTACTATTAATTTCTGTATTAAAAAACATATTTATCT
>CAZVVV010000125.1:0-3031 GCA_964630725.1 uncultured Muribaculaceae bacterium | reverse complement strand
TTCCCCTTGGACCAGGTGTACCAATTACATATATTTTATCTTTGCATTTATCATATTGTGGTTTAAAACAATTATTATTCATATTTTTTCCTCCCAATATATTTTATGTTCCACTTAATATAGTAATCATTATATATGTTATTATAGAGCCTACTAATTTCACAGAAAAGATTAACAATTTTCTTTTGGTAATTGACATCGATTATTATTTTTTGTAAAATAATTATAGTAATAATAAAGGGGTAATGCCATATGAAAAAGAAAAATAATAAAGTAGATGATGATTTTAATGTAGAGAACGTTGTTGATAATCAAAATCAATACGTTAATCAGTTAGATGATTATGTAGATATATTAAAAGATCAAATTGAAATGTCTGAGAGTAAAGTTAGTGCTTTACAAGGCGAAATGGAACAAGCACAACAACATGTTGATAGATTACGTAATGAACTATCTCAAAAAGAAGGAATTCTTGATGAAGAAATGCAAAAACAACTTAGAATGATTGAAGAACAAACTAGACAAGAAATGCTTAAAAATCAAGCTAATACTAATATTAATGGTGTTGTTGGTAATGTTGAAAATGCTAATAATATTCATGTTAATATTGATTCTATTAAGGGTGTTAATGCAAATGGTATTAAAATGACAACTTACTCATATGAAGTACTTAATCAACAAGGTCAAAAGATAAAAGGTCAAATTGATGGTGTAAGTACAGCAGAAATAAAAGCATTCCTTGAAAACGAAGGATTCCAAGTAATTAGAATTGATGCAATGAAAGGTATTATGAATGCACAAATCGGGGGAAGTTCTGTTCGTCTTAAAATGTCACAACTTGCCTTTATACTTACACAACTTTCAACATACTTAAAAGCAGGTATACCTCTTATTGACTCTGTTAGAATACTACAAAGACAATCCGTTAAACCAGCTCAAAAGAGAGTATTTTCAAATATAACTTATCAATTATATAAAGGTGAAAGTTTTTCAAATGCCTTAGCATCCCAAGGAACTACATTTCCTAAACTTTTAATAAACATGGTAAAAACAGCAGAAATGACTGGAGATCTACCAGAAATACTTGATGATATGACTGACTATTATACTTCAATAGATAGAACTAGAAAACAAGCTATTAGTGCAATGGCATATCCTACCATTATATTTGTATTTGCAATATGTGTAATGACATTTATATTAGTATGGGTAATACCTGAGTTTCAAGGTATATTCGTTGCAAATGGTGCAACCCTTCCTAAGATAACTACTATTATACTTTCAATAAGTGCATTTGTTACTAAAAATTGGTATTATCTTGTTAGTGCACTTGTTCTTCTTGTTTTAACATATTACTTATGTAATAAATTCTCTAGATCTTTTAAAAAAGCAATGCAATCTTTATATATGCATATACCTGTTATTAAAAATTTAATTATTTATAAAGAAGTAACACAATTTACAAAAACATTTTCATCTTTATTAAACCATAATGTATTTATAACAGATTCTATGGCAATACTTGAAACCGTATCACAAAATGAAGTTTATAAAGAAATAATAAATGATTCATTAAATAACTTAGCTAAAGGTGCTAAACTTAGTGATTCATTCCGTGATAAATGGGCCTTCCCAGTTGTAGCATATGAAATGTTAGTTACTGGTGAAAATACTGGTAGACTTCCAATGATGATGGAATATGTATCAAATTATTATAATGATTTGTATACTAATGCTATTAAAAGAGTAAATACATTCATTGAACCAGTAATGATCATCATGTTAGCGGTCATGGTAGGTATAGTAGTATTATCAGTTATTATACCAATGTTCTCATTCTACGGACAAATTATGTAATTAAACAAGGGGGATTATAAGTGGAAACAATATACTTAATAATATTTTTTATACTAGGTTTAGTCTTTGGATCATTTTATAATGTCGTGGGATTTAGACTATGCAATAATGAATCATTAATAAAACCAAGAAGTCATTGTCCTAAGTGTAATCATGTTTTAAAACCAATTGAACTAATACCTATTATATCTTTTATAATTCAAGGTGGAAGATGTAGAAAATGTAAATCTAAAATATCAATATTTTATCCAATGATAGAACTATTTACAGGATTACTCTTTTCAATTAGCTATTATTCATTTGGATTTAGTTATGATTTATTAATAGCACTTGCCTTATCATCAATGTTTGTAATAATTGTTGTCACTGATTTAAATTATTATATAATACCTGATGAAATAAATATATTTTTTGCAATCTTAATATTTATAATAAATATATTAAGATTTGGTTTTATTGGAGCCTGTAAATATTTAGTATATGGTGCAATAATGTTTACATTTATGTATTTATTAATGAATTTTGGAAACATATTATTTAAAGAAGAGTCTCTTGGGGGAGGAGATGTTAAACTACTTTTTGCACTTGGTATGGTAATGGTTCCCTCAATATCATTTGTATCAATTGCACTTTCTGCTTTTATAGCACTCCCTGCATCATTAATAATATATTTTCTAAACAAAGAAAAAAAATTACCTTATGGACCATTTTTAGTTCTTGCTTTCTTATTAATGTATTTTTTAAAATTAGATATTCAAACTATATATGATTTAGTAAAAATAATATAACATTTCTTTGTGAAATGTTTTTATGTATACATTTTAACTAATGTTTAACAAAATAAACTTTATTTCTGTCTATTTCCCTTAAAACAGATGTATGAAATCTATTAATTTCTTTTGCTATTTGATTAATGGATTTATTTTCGTTTAATCCATCTTCAATATTTTTTCTATCTTCATAAGATAGATGACAAATAAATTGCTTAAATGATATTATATCAGTTATAAAGCTTAGTGCACAACTTCTGTGCACTTCTTTTTTTTAACAACATAATAATCATTATTATGTTGTTAAAAATATAATAATTGTGATAGAATTAATGTATGGAGGTAATTACAGTGATAGGAGAGTATACATTAAAGTTATTATGTGATAAATATAATATATCATC
>CAZVVV010000124.1:0-3035 GCA_964630725.1 uncultured Muribaculaceae bacterium | reverse complement strand
GCTATACGCAAGAGAATATTGCGGATTTCCTGAACGTGACACCGCAGAGCGTTTCCAAATGGGAACGCGGAGAATCCTATCCGGACATTACGTTTCTGCCAGCATTGGCAAACATCTTTGAAACAAGCGTTGATTTGCTCATCGGTATGGATGAAATCCGCGCCGCTGAAACAAGACTCTCCATTCACAGAAAGGCCAATACGCTAAAACAGAATGGTGACTATACCGCGGCAGAAAAAGTTTATCGTGACGCGCTCCTGATCTATCCTAACAAGCCGGGAATGATGCTGGGGCTTGCCGGAGTGCTTGCCTTGCAAGGAAAATCCGAGGAAGCCATTGAGCTAATGGAAAAGGGACTGCCAATCTCTATCAACGAGCCGCAAAAAGCGGCAACTCGTGCCGCGCTGTGCTTCCTATATCTGAAATGTGGAAAAGCAGAAAAGGCCAATGCCCTTGCCGCGAAGCTGCCGCATATGCGGGAAAGCCGGGAGGCCATTCAACCCATTCTTGCATCAAATCCCAGTGCGGACGAAATCGACGAACATATGAAGTGCATCCTGCTGGGTGACCAAGATCAGATTTGGTAGCGTTATTTCCTAAATTCGCTCCGCAGCCAGATCACAGCCCTCCCACAGCAGCTCAGTGCAGTCCGTCTGCTCCCAGGGCGCACTCTGGTGGGTGAAATGGCCGTAGTTGCAATACTTCTGGTAGATTGGCTCCATGAACTGGAGCGTGCTTGCCATGCCCGTGGGCGTCAAGTCAAAGATCAGCTTTACCGCTTCCTCCAGCACAGCATCCGGATATACACCGGTTCCATGGGTGTCCGCCTGAACATGCAGCGGCTCCGCCTTGCCGATGGCGTAGGCCATGCTGACAGTACATTTGTCTGCCAGCCCCGCTGCCACAATGTTCTTGGCAAGATACCGGGCCGTGTACGCCCCACTACGGTCTACCTTGGTGCAGTCCTTGCCGGACAGCGCCCCGCCGCCGTGTGGAACGATGCCGCCGTAGGTATCCACCATGAGCTTGCGCCCAGTCAGGCCAGTGTCCGCCTCAAAGCCGCCCAGCACAAAAGAGCCGCTGGGGTTAATAAGGATTTCGGTGTTCTGATCCAGGTATTTCCCCAGTGCAGGCACAAGGATGAGCTGGTAGACAGCTTCCCGCAGCTCCTTCTGGCTTACCTCCGGCTCGTGCTGAGTAGAAACCACTACGGCAGCGACTCGCACAGGCTCGTCATCCTCATACTCCACGGACACCTGGGCCTTGCCGTCTGGTCTGAGCCATTCCAGCAGGTGGTTGTGGCGAGCCTCGGTCAGGCCCATGGTGATCCGATGGGCCAACACCACAGGTAGGGGCAGAAACTGGGGGGTCTCCCGGCAGGCGTAGCCGTACACGATGCCCTGATCGCCCGATGTGATCTCGTTCTCACCGTTTACTGCCTCCGCAATATCCGGGGACTGGTCATGGACATCCACTTCCACCTCATAATTTCCAGAGTAGCCGATCTGTCGAACCGTCTTGCAGACGATGTGGGGGATATCCGGCATGGACTTGGTAGTGATTTCTCCAGCCACTGTGATTTTTCCGGCAGTTGCCAGCACCTTGCAGGCCACCCGGCTGTCGGGATCGCCCAACAGGCAGGCGTCCAGCACCGCATCCGCAATGGTATCGCAGAGCTTGTCCGGGTGACCTTCAGTGACCGACTCAGCGGTCAGAATGTAGTCATCTCTCATGGTGATTGTTCTCCTTTACTTTGTGCTTGGAATTGCGGCGCTCCACAGCCCGCTGCTCATGGATCAGGTTGGACAGGGCGTCCTTCAATGCCTGCTCTGGCAAGCCGTTCTGTCGGAAGCCCGCCTGGATGCCGGTATAGTAGCTGCGAGTGGGCATAGTGGGAAGCCGCTCCTTCTCGTGGGTCATGACATAGACCATGGCCTGTACCTGTTTACCGGAGTTCGTGTGCAGCATAATTGCCTGCTTTTCGTAAAGCCGAGGGTAGCCCTCGTAAATATCCAGACTCATTTCACAATAGGGCGTGATCTTCCACAGGAGCCCCTGCACCTGACTGCCTTCCTCGGGGGCAATGGTTGCAACACCGAAGGAGCTCCCATTTCCTCGGAACAGCAGCTCATAGTCCTCCAGCACTGCGGGCTCTACCACCTGGGCATCGGGGCAGCGCACTGCCATCTGATTCAAATTGATGTTGCTGCCGTAGGCAAAATACAGGGTTTCACTCATGCCTCCATCACCTCCAGTGCATACAGAGCCTCCAAATGCTCGATCAAGGACAGTGCCTGCTTTTCGGTACTGCCGCCGTCCAGCGGGCAGGGCTGCCCGGACATTCGCTGGATGTTGTCCTGGACAAAGCGGATGTACTCCGCCACCGTGGGGATGCCCCGATCTGCTTCCATCCGGAGCTGGTCCAAAATTTCCACAGGGGTACCCCTGTATTCTCGATCTTCAATGCGAATTTTCAATGAAACATCCTACCTTTCATGTTCAGATTTGTGTCGTTTTTTGAGAGACTCATAGCTGTCCTTGTCATATCGCCAACTGCGATCTCCCTCCAGATTGGCCAGCAGATGATCCCGCGTGGTCTTGAACTCCGGGCCATTGAGCCCCATGCGAACCAGCCAGACCCGGAAGGTGAACAGCTCGTTGTCGCTGACCGTTTTCCGCATGACGGAGCTGCGCTGGTTGATGGCCTGGGCGGACATGGCGAGGCACAGGTTCACATACGCCTTGGCCCGGCCAGCATGGAGGGTGGAATTGAAACATCTCCATTCCACTGTCCCACGGTAGAACACGGAATGGAGATTGAGTGCGTAATATCTTGTCCAGTTGTAATGCTCATGGCTGCCGTCATTGCCGTCATACCAGATGTTCTCCAGCTTGCTGAGATCCTTGGTTTCCTCGGAGGAGAGCCGCCGGGCCTTTTTCAGCATCGGCTCCCGCACCTTCTGACACCAGTGTTGGACCCGGTTTTCGTTGACCTGCAAGGCTTTGAACAGGATGTCCTCCTTGGAGTACATGAT
>CAZVVV010000123.1:0-3044 GCA_964630725.1 uncultured Muribaculaceae bacterium | reverse complement strand
ATAATATTGCTTCAGCGTAGGGTGCTCCTTTATTATTCGGCTCAACGCAGCCGCCTCCGGCACGCCGGGAAGCACCCACAACGTGTGGCTGAGGGAGAAACAATATTCTTCGGTAGAATAAGGATAGTTGGAGTCAGCACTTTCCTTACACATAAGGTCAAGGAAATCCTTCACGTCATTCTCGTGCACAAAGTTGTCCGTTTCCTTATCTACGCGGAAGAATTCAGCAAAGTTGAAGAAATCGTTTTCTTCATCGCGCTCATAGTCGAACACATTATCTATATTGTAGGTGTGCAACTCCAGGCGCGGAAGGTCTTCGTAAGGATTCGGCTCATCGGGATGCTCATCATACCAACGCTGTTTGGCTTCCTGTTCCATTTCGTAAGTCCACGAGTAGACTTCTTCGGCCTTGAAGTTGTCGAGAATGTTATAGGGCGTTCCTGACAAATAGAGAGTGCGCATTTTTTTGTGTTTCTGGAGTTCTGCGATGACACTCTTTCCCAATTCTGTCTTTGTACCTTCGTGTGCTTCATCCACGATAAGCAAGTCCCAGTCAGCTTCGAAAATGTCATGGTTCTTTTTGTACTCTCCCGTCTCCTTGTCCCACGAGCCACGAAGGTCTTGTATCGAGGCAAAGTAAATGTAGCGCATATCGCCGCTTTCAGCGTTCTTCTCCAGTATATCAAATTTCTTGACCTTTGCGGCAATAAGTTCGTTGATTTTCTTTTGTTCTTCGGAGTCGTCCGGTGAAGGTTTTGGCATGGCTACTTTCTTGTGTCCGAAGAAATAGTCATCTCCAAATCCCAACAGGTTGAAGTCTTCAAACCATCCGCCACGTACCGACGGACGGTGAGTGATAATCAATGTACGGCGGTATTGCTGGCGCTTGATGACTTCCAGAGCACACAACGTCTTGCCGAAACGCATCTTGGCATTCCACAACATTTTGTTGCCAACGGCAAACCGCGCCAGGGTGTCGTTGATGGCTTTGCTCTGTTCTTCGCGGAACTTTATGACTATTGGTGATACGGCTTCTACCTTCTTGAAATCATTTGGGTCTAAAGAAGAACGGCGCTCCTTGACAGCTGTTATTGCCTTTTTTACAATCTCAACATCATTAACTTTCACCCATTCATTGGCTACGGCACCGTTGTTGTTGGTTAGGCTGGCATTGGCATAACCACTGTTCTCCAAAACCTCCCTTACGTCGTAATCGGCAAAATGATATTTAATGCCGTTTTCCTCGAAGAACGCCAATTCGGTGTAGAGCAGGTCATAGTCGATAGAAGCCGTACCAGTCTGCTGATTGATACGTGCTTTAGCTTTATTGCGAAGTGTTTCGCAATCGGCTTCAAGCACATTGGCACTCTCGGCTTCTATTGAGGTCATACCTACCTTCAATATATCTTTGTGCTTGGCATCATTGATGCGGTACACATAGATAACCGGATATTCGTATGTTGCTATTTTTATCATACCCTATTTGTTCTTTACAAGTGAAGCAAAGTGTATGGCTTTGTTTTCATCCCAGTCCATAATTTTACAGAATGTATCGTTGGCATCTTCGAAAAGAGAATTTTGCTCATAATTCTTCTTGGGGGAGTATATCAGTTGCAATGTGACTCCATCCATTTGCCATAGGTTCCAGGAAATAATATTCGCAATCTCCCGAACGAATTCTATTGGTGGCATTTCGTCTTCGCCAAACTGAAATTGATAATAGTCGAAGAGCGAGAGCAGAAGGTTTTCACGAGCCAAAAGCAAGTTGTCGCCTTGCCACTCAAAACCATAAATGTGCTTATAGGCCAATCTGGTAAAGGCAATCCATTCTTCCATTGATGAAGCATTCTCGCAAATCACCCTCATTTTCCTATCAAGCAGTCCTATGCGGAGTTTCACTTTGTTACGGAAACGTACTGTAGGACTGTCGCTGTCGTAACGGTTGACGAGGTACGGAGCCTCGCCGCATGTTACCTCCATACGGTTAAGCAATATGTAGTCTTGCCATGTTTTTCCTTCGGGGAAGATTACTTTTTGCTCGGAACTCGACTTTTTCAGTGGAGCGAGAGTGTATTCGTGAGGACTCTTTTTGCTGGAGTTAGGCGCATTGAACGGATTTTTGTATCCGAACCATGCTTCGTCAACCAAATTGTTTTGGGCATTACATATCCACGCAGGAGTAAAAACCTCCGCTTTGTCTTTTGACCTGGCCTTTTGGGTGTCGCGTGATTTCAATGCACGAGGTTTGATGATGCCATCGTTCTCTGCAGTGATGAGTTCAGTCTTTATTTGTGAGTTACAAGCATAGTCTTTGTCTTCTTCAGAACGGCAATAATCATCCGTGCCCCAAAGGATATTGTTCCCTGTGGTGCGGTCTGCTAGCAGCGTTTCCAACACTTGTCTGTCGTAATCCAAGAATCGCTGTTCGCTCACGTCAACTTGTGCAAACCAAGTTTTTTTCATAACTCTGTGTCTATAAGCAAATCTTTTACATTGATTTCAAGAAGTTTTGCAATATGGTTTAATGTTGGCAATGTAGGTTGTGTGGTATTTGAACACCATTTGCTTACAGTTACCGGCGATACCCCTAACTGTTGAGCAAGCCAAACACCCGTTCTTTTCTTTTCGACAAGAACGAGTTTTAACCTATTTAAGTCCTTATCTTCCATCTTTAATCTATTAAATTTATAGGCAAAGATATAAATAATCTATGATATTGGAGTTGATTATTTGAGAAAACTGCCTTTTTGGGGTGTTATTTAGAAAAATTCTTCCCTTCTTTAAGTAAAAACAGGCCAAAACAGTTGCTTCTTGCCCCAAGTTGGGAACATTTCCCAAAGCAGTTTTTAAGTCCGTATTGATAATCAATAACTTGGCCACTATCTTTGCTAATCTATTCCAGATTACCAAAGAGGGGAGTGAGGGATGTACGGGAACAACTTTGGGAACGGTCGCAATTTGGGGAACGCAAAAACCGTTCCCAAAGTTCCATTTTGTTCATGTGGGATAGACAACAATCGGATGAGCGTTCCCGGATTTTGCAC
>CAZVVV010000122.1:0-3052 GCA_964630725.1 uncultured Muribaculaceae bacterium | reverse complement strand
TGTCTCATCATAATATACTGGTATCATATTACTAGTTAATTCTGGTGCATTAGGATTCATATCATAAGAACTAACACCAATACTAAATTGATATCCACCAGACATACCAGATATATTTACACCATCATCTGTTTTATTAATAATTGGATTAGTTTCTTCTTGTAATACTGCATCTTGTGATAACCATACTCTAAGTCTATAAGTACTAGTCATAGTAGTCTTAGTATTAGTAGTAAAATTAAAAGCACTATCAGTAATATATTTATAATCATCATCAAAATAATTCAAATCATTAACACTAGTAACATCCACCACTACTGTTTCACTACTATTTTCCACTTTAGTTAAATACAATTTAACATACTTAGAATCAACAGAATTCCCATCCTTTTTAGGATTCAAATATATATAATATTTTAAATCCATTGCAACATTAGAAGTCCCTTCTACTGTAAAATCATAATAAGTAGTTTGAGCTTTACCATCAGTATCACTCATCAAAGTACCATCTAATACAATATCTTTATCTCCTTCAACTAATCTTAAAGAAGTTTCTTGATTATTTACAATACCTAGATTTTGTATTCCTAATAAATCTACTTTATCAAAAGCAAATGTACCCACTGCTATTAAAACAAATAAAACTAATAAAGCAGGTACCATCTTAATAACTTGTTCTTTATCCATACTCTTCTTCAAAGTATCACTCCCCAGCACTCTATACTATATACATAAATTATATCAATAAATAAAAAAAAAATAAAGTACTTTACTTTATTTCTTCAATTTTTTTGATTTTATATTCTTCATCAAATAATAATTTATCATTACTAAATTGTAATTCAAATATTAACAATTTCCTTGCATCCTTAAGTTTAATATACATATTTTTATATCTTTTATAAACAATATTAATAACTTCATCAATACTATATCCCTCAATCATACCAATTTCTTCTTCAACTTGTTTAACACTAAATAATAAATTAATAAACTTTTTAAAATCAACTTCTCTAGATAATAATCTATTATACTTCTTAATACTTTTCTTATTCTTTTCTATATCAAACATACTAAAACAATCATTACAACACATTCTATTTAAATAAGAAATAGTCTTATTAATATTACCATAATCAATTAACTCCATATCATCTAAATCTTTATCATTAATATTAAGTAAAGTATAAACATCACAATTACCTAAACCACTAGCATCAATATACTCATTATTAAAATAATCTTTAAAATAAGAAACACTTTGTAAAAAATAATCATAATTATTAATAAAATCATCATCTTTCTTACAATCATAAGTAGGATCAAACATATATATACCCTCAACCTTATATTTCTTATCTTTAATATACATAATACTCCTTTGATGCCTAGAATCCCTATCATTATAATCTAAAATAACAGGATAACTCTTAATACCAACCTCACCCAATAAAAAATTAAAATAATTACTAAAACCTGCACAAACACAACCATCACCAAGTACTACATTATGTACTGCTCTAGTAAGAGAAGGCTCATCAAACGACTTCCTCTTATACTTATTAGCCTTAACTATATCATAAACCACCATTACAGTTTCAAGCTCTGAAAGATTAAGACTTTTTATGGTGTGCACAAGACTATGTATTTTAGATATCATATCTTTATAGTCCTTAACACTTGCATTTTCAGAATTAAACTGATAATTTATATAAACATTATTTAAATCATCTTCATTTAATGAAGATATAAAATTAAAGACTTTTTCAGTATCACTAACTTTAATAACAATATCTATATTTTTAATTTTATTAATAAACTCTTTTAATAAATCAAAATTATTAATTGTATCTATATCCACAAAAATATGATCTTTTTCATTAAAATCACTTATATAACAAGAAAGAAATGAATTATTTAATTCATAAACTTTATTCTTATAAGAAGCATATAATAAGTTTAAATACTCCTCAGAATATTTATCTAAAATATAACAATCATCAAACCCTTCAAAAAATATAACTAATTTATTATTTTCTTCACTTAATACCAGCATAAATATCCCCCTAAAGTTGCTTTATTATACCATAATATTAGTAAAAAAGTAAAGAACTTCTAAAAAATCAAAAATACTAAATGAAATAGCAGTTAAATTAAAAAATAAAAACCAGAAAAATATTTTCTAGTTTTAATTCCATGATTCATGCAATTCTGCCATAGTTTTTATTATTGATTTAATAATTATTATTTGTAAATCAGTACTATCAGATTCTCTATCTATTTTGTTCAATGCATTTAAATATTCATTTTTATTGTTTGAATCAATATATATTGGACATAATCTTTTTAATCTTAAAAGCCAATTCATAAATGCTCGTGAAATTCTTCCATTGCCATCATTAAAAGGGTGTAAAACTGTAAGTTTATAATGAATATTTGCAACCATACCTATATACTCTGCAATATCATATTTTTCTATGTTATTAACTAATTCTGTAAGCATATCATTTAATTTTTCAATTTCATTAAATAATTCTGTAATAAATTCACCAGCATATTCTGGAAATGGTACATATTTATATAATAATTTATTTAAATCTTTAATCTTAAATATATTAATTTCATCATTCGTTTCAAGACAATATTTATTCATCTCTATATTTCCTAATTTCATTAACTATTTTTTCAGCTGCTAGACATGCTTTACTCTTATATTGCATATTATTCCTTATAATTATTTTTAAATTTAATTAAATTTAAAATTTCTTGTTGATCTTTCTCTGACAATGTTTCAAAACCCCTTGCAAATACTGGAATGTTATAATTAACTTCTTTTTCATCAGAAACTATCTCTTCCATACTTATACCATATAATTTAGAAAATTTATATAATTCATCTGATTTAATTGTTCTATTATTATTTTCAATATTCACAATCATATTACGAGTCATACCCAAAACAGATGCAACTTGGTCTTGTGTTAATCCTAAAAATTCTCTAGCAGCTCTTAATTTTTCTCCACTATTTTTCATACTTTACACCTCACAATAT
>CAZVVV010000121.1:0-3062 GCA_964630725.1 uncultured Muribaculaceae bacterium | reverse complement strand
GTTTAATATCAAGTATGATTTTTTCTTTTTGTTCGTTTAATAATGTGTTAATTAAATCTGTGGAGAATTGAGTTAATTTTTCTTCTCTAAACATTTGTTCTAAAATAAACCTAGCAAATGTAGCTTCTTCTTTAGTGCTATAACAAGGAGAGTGATATTGCTTGTTATTTACTCTAAAATAAGCAGACCATTTATTTAACGCTTTATGATACTCAACACCTTTAGTACCATATTTATTATATCCTCTTTTGTTATTCTGATTTAAAGAATTATCAACAAATCTAAGATTACATTTCCTGTTATCAGTAATATCAAGATTAACATGGTCAACTTGTTGTCCTTCTTTAGCACATGTAATAAGTCTATGTAAATAATGAATAGAACTACCATAAGAAGCATACCCTTTAATAGTTCTCCACTTGTAACAAGACACTAAGGGATAATCTTCTGCATCTATTTTATAAGTTGCAACTACATTTCCATTAATATCATAGGTATCAAACTCAACAATATCATTTCCTATAAATCTAAATTCATTAGGGTCAAATTTATTTCTTGGATTAGTATCCAAGGCTTTACCATACTTATGTATTTGATTGAGGTGCTTTTTACAGTATTTAGTAGATGATTTTCCACTTATTTTACGACCACAAACTATACAATAATTTTCTTTCATAAATTTATAACTTAAATAATTATGGACTATTCCTTAACCATATAATACAGTACAACTTGTATTACTTAGGTCTGCATTAGTAGTCTCTAGGGAGGTATTATACCACCACGGCGTTTAGCTATTCACCGTAATTTGCATTTTTACATATAAGTTTTCTTATAAGGAGTCCTCGCAGTTTAACTCAATAGGTTTAACTTTCTTTCTTAAGTCAGGCCTTTTACTTTTTATATCCTTTACATCAACATCTTTAAGTTCATCACTAAATACCATTTTAGCACATAGAGAATGCATATCTCCACTACCATGTAGAAACTCTTCTTGCATAGCTTTCTCCTTATATATGTCAGCCCCCAAGCGACTTTCTAGAGCACTAAAATCACAGTCTACTAGTAAGTTGTCTTTATTAGCAACAAAAGAAGCCCTAGTTATTTCATCACTTGGTAATTGCTGCATATTAGGAAAAGTACATTCTTTAGCCATTAATCCTTTAAGCTTAGCTAGTTCAGTATTAGGCTGCTGAGAGCCACAAGACATTCTACCTGATGACGCTCCTAATTGCCTATATACAGTATGGATTCTCCCTGTATTAGGATTAATTGCATTTAAATGACCTTGACCAAAAGAAGATACTACTTTATCAGCTTCTTGATAATCAAAGTATAGCTCAAGAAATTTATCATCAATACCTTTTTGCATTTTAAGAAATTTCTCAAGTACACTTTCTTTATCTTTACCTGTCTTTTTATCTTGAGTTACTACATTAAACCCTAATACTTTGGCTACTTCACATACTTGTCTAGAAGAAGACCAATTAACTGTACATTTAGGAGTTAAATCATAGCCTGTCCATAAATTACCTTCAGTATCTATCCAAGTAAATTTCTTTAATTTAGGATTACTAACTACATAATCATTCAAAGCTTTAGTGGCTTTTTCTAGATGTTCTTTGTCAGACTTCATTTTAGCTTTCCATTTGTTCTCATCTAGTTTTATCCCACACCACTCTAAATAAGCTATTACAGGAACAAAATCACACTCTAACTTAGCACCTTTAGTACACCCCTTCTCCCTACAGTCTTTCATTTGGGACTGGGCTATAGCATATAGTAGCTGCACATCTTTGGCTGCATATAGAATTACTCTTTCATCTAATCCTCTCCATATAATTTCACCTCTTACAGTTTTGTCAAGATGTTTATGCAATCTCTTTTGTACTATAGCATCTAGTGCATAACTTAAAGTATAAATAGTTTCCAAAGTCTTTTCATTATAAGACTCATGATAAGGAAAAGTATAGTTATATTTATTATATTCTTCCTTACTGACAGCTACTCCTGAAGGATATCCTAAATATAATAGCTGTTCAACTATCATAGTGTCATAAATTTTCCTAGGAATTATATGGTAATTATATAAGAACTGTAAATCAAATTTACCGTTCTGAAATATCAAATACTTTTCTTCTAGAATGTGTTTATATGACCTTATGTCAATAGTAGAACAATCTACTACTATTTGAATAGTACCTTCTTTATTGCCAAATTGAAAACATAATAGCTTAGATATATGAGGATCTTTACCTGAAGTTTCACTATCAGCTTGTACTACATCCCAATTCTTCATTATCTCAAGAGACTTTTCAACAGTAATTATTTCATACTCAGTACTATTGAAAAGGTCTTGATATAATGACACTAAATATATCATTTCTTACTATAAGCTTTTAAACTTTCAAAATCTAAAACATACTTATATCTTTCAAAGAATTTATTGCCTAAGATACCATGAATAGTTACTCCTGATTCTTCTTTAACTTTTCCAAATGCTACATCTAAGTTCATAGCAAAGAATACTGCTTTATAGCTAGCACTCTTATATTGAAACTTGATATTATAAGCAGGAGTCTCTACTTCAGTACCTTCAGCACCAAAGGAAGTAGACTTATAAGGGAGAGCTTCTGCTTGTATTTTATCAAGCATGGAAGCATTGATAAGAGAGTTATTACTTCCTGTATCAAGCAGAAAGTTTAACTTCTTATCTCCACTTAAGAAAGTTACTATTGGTAACTCTGTAAGGTCCATAGACTCTTTAAAAGACATCATTTCTTTAGGCTTAGCAGAATATACTATAAATAGTATTATTGCTACTAAGACTGCTATACATATTAATCCAATTATAATCATACTCCTGTTGATCCAAAACCAGACCTATTATTACCTTCAAGGTTATTTACATATATTAGTTCTATCTTGCTGCTAAATAACCATTTGATTTTCTGCCATATAGTAGCTTTCTGAGATAACTGTATTCTAAATTGACAGATTCTACTTCCAGCTTCTATAGTAGTTTCTCTAATAGGAATAGCAGCTAATTTCCACTCATCTTC
>CAZVVV010000120.1:0-3111 GCA_964630725.1 uncultured Muribaculaceae bacterium | reverse complement strand
TATTTTTTATTTTCTTCTAAAAATTTAGCTAAATCTTTTTCATTTATATTCTTTATAAGTAAATCATATTTTAAAATAATATCTTCATATAATGTATACTCATTATTATTAATAATAACTTTATACTTACTATTACCTAAGTATCTATATTCTTGTATTTTCATAAAACCTCCATTTAAAAAGCCTAATTATTTTTTAATAATAACTAGGCCTTCAGCGACTTCTTCAAGTGCTCTTCCAATATTTTTTACTGATTTGTATTCTTTTTCTGGTTTTTGTAAGTGATGTGTTTGTCTTATTTCTTCACTTCTTTGAGCCGCTATGTGGACTAGGCGATATTTCGAATCAACAAATAACAATAATTTATCAATTGATGGATATATCATATGTATCACACTCCCCACTTTAATAATATATTATTATTTTGCTTTACACAATAGAATTGACAAAATTAGACATTATTTTACACTTATGAATTAACTATTAAATATATTGTTGCTAAAAATTCTTTTGGAAATAAAACTGCTAAATTAAATATTTCTTCACTATTTTGATTTTCTCTATATTTATTATAAATATGATTTATTAAAAGTTTACCTTTTAAATTAATATTATATTTGATTTCTTCTTTAGTATTTAGTTTTTCTAATATCTTTTTATTAAATTTACTAACTGTATATATTTTAGTATTATCTAGTTCAAATACTTTTCCTAAGTATTCTAAATATTCTAACATATAATCTTCAAGATCATTATCACTATTTATATCAAGTAATAATTTATTATACTTAGTTATTTCAAATATTTTATTTTTTATTTTACTCTTCTTAGAATTACTAACTAACTTATTAATATGATAAATATAATTCATTTTAATTTTTAGATAGTTCTTATGAATATCTCCTTTTTTAAAAGTAAAATTATTACCATCTAATTTTTTAAAATATTTCATTGTATCATTATAACCAAGTTTTATATTTCTTTTAGTTAATTCAGAGCTAAAGTCTAAAGTAAATAGTGCATTATCTTTGCTTTTGATAATATCGATTTTTACATCTTTATCTTTATAATTCTTACGGAAGCCAAATGCTGAAAGGTCTACCGCTAATACTTCTTCTGCTCCCATTTTTATTGCTAAATCTATTGGCATATTATCATAATAACCACCGTCTACAAAATATTCTCCATCTATTTGTTTTTTTTCAACTGCAGGGAAACATGTTGAAGATGCTATTACATAGTCTACTAACTTACCTTGTGGTATTTGATCCTTAGTAAGCATTTTGGGATTAAGTGTTTTTAAAGAAACTGTTACAAGTCCAAAGTCTATTTTTGATTTTCTTATTTTATTTTCATCTATTACTTTTTTTAAAAACTCAGTTGCTTTATCGAATTTCATTCCTTTATTAGTGGCTATTTCTTTAGCCATTACTTTTATATCATCAGATGTAAATAAATCACTAGTAGTCATATTAAGCCATAGTTTTTTTGCTTTTTGATAGTCACCCATAGCGTAAAAAGCACCATTTATTGCACCAATTGAAGTACCTGTTACTATATCAAACTTCATATTAAGTCTTTTAATAGCTTTCCATACTCCAATTTCATATGAACCTTTTGCTCCTCCTCCTGAGAATACTAATGCTCTTTTCAATCTTATTCACCTCATTATCATTATACAAAATTGTATTTTAATTGACAAGTGATTAATAATAAGATGTAGTTTATTTACATTAATCAGTTATAAAAAATATTAAATCCTTACCAAGTGGATTTTTAAAATAATTGGCTTTTAATGTATTGGTAATTCTTAATAGTTCGCTTACATCTTCACCATCTACTTTGCAAGCATCAATCCAAAGTGTAATTAATTCTATAAAAACACTATATTCATAGATAAAATAGTTTTCATTAAATACCCAGTTATTATCAAATGATAATGCTTGAGCTGCTTCATATAACCTATCAGTGCCTACTTTTAAAACATGGCTTTTATCTTTTTCATAAGTATTGATTTCATAACTAGTTTTTGTATTATCATTTACTTTCTTTTCTAACATACTACAATAAAACTGTCCTAAAGGCATTATTTCTTGTAAAAACTTATTTATATTATCATTTACAAAGTCTTCTTTTATAGATAATACTATTTCATTATTATTTTCTGTAACATTATAAGTATCTACATTAATATAATTACCTAATTGTTTAAATATTTTATCCTTTTCTACTTTTTTATTTTCGTCTTTTCTTGTAACTGTAATTCTTGTAGCTATTCCATACGAAAAAAATCTTCCCATTACTTTCCTCCTTATTATAAAATTTATCTACCTCTACCAATGTATGAATTCAATATATCAAATTAAGAAGGATAAAGTCAAGTAAGTTTTGTTAAAAAAAGTAAGCTTAGGCTTACTCTTAGTAATTACAACAAGATCCACATTGTACATTTTCACATACGTTTTCTTCACAACAAGAATAACTTGGTTGATATGTGTGTTTAAATACATGATGATTTACTATTCTTGTTCTTACTGGGCATACATGTCCTTGCCCTTTTTTGATAGATTTTTTAATTCAAAATCAAATTATATATTTTTGTTAAAAAGGAATATTTATATTTTATACCATTCTCAAAATTTACATTTCCATTAAAGCTATTTTCACTTAATTCAATAGTCGCTTTACCATAATCATAATTTACTATTTCTATTATACAATTTGACATACTACAACTATAAAATTTTTAATGGCATTTTTAATAGTGCAACTATACCAGTAATTCTTAGAATTCAATCTATAACTTCATTTAATTTCATAAGGCTAACCTCTTGTTGTATTATTATATCATGGATTTAGTTAAATTTATTAAAACACACCTTAATATTTATTGTTTTATCTTCAAAAATTTCAATTTTCTCAATTAAATGAATTATTAGTTCTCTACTAGGGAACTTCATAGATAAAAATTTATTAATGTAGTCATTAATCATTTTATTTTTAGATTCTTCATTGATATTATTAATGCTATTATTTAACTCATTATATTTTTTTTCTTTTATATTTAATTCATTTTCTAATTTTGTTTTTACTCTTTCAAATTGTTCTTCA
>CAZVVV010000119.1:0-3174 GCA_964630725.1 uncultured Muribaculaceae bacterium | reverse complement strand
CTTGATAATAAATTTTTCATATCATTTGTAATTTTTATTTTATCCATTTTCTATTTCTCCTTTACAAAATGAATTTTTTGAGTAGATATTCCTCCATTAGATTTAACTGTAACCTTAATATCAACTGCCGGACTATCTTTAGTTGATGTTACTTCTCTATAAGTTATAGTAGTACCATCATAAAAATCTACTCTATCTCCTTTTCCATTTGATAATTTAGATTTAACTCCACCTTTAGAAATTTTTTGAAAAAATTTCTTTGAATCTTCTATTGGATTATTAAATTTTATTACTCTTGAATTTTTTCCCTTTTCTCCAAATTTTCCACTAGAAGGATTATATTTATAAGATTTTGATAAACTTTTAATATTATCATTTGGACTAGTTCCTTTTATTACTAAAACATCATTCTTTTTTAATTCAGCAATCGATGAACCTTTGGTTTTTCCAAAGCCACCATGAAATCCAGCACCCATTATTTTATCCTCTTTCTAGCCATTGAATAATCGCTCTCAAAAGGATAGATATTAATTCCTTTATCAGAATATTTTTTAAAAATAATATCTGGTGCAGAGCCATAAACAATAATAGATAACGGTTCAATTTTATTCACAATAAAATCCAACCCCTCTATAAATATTTCCCTATCTATTTTGTTTTTTAATGTTCCATGTGTTCCAATTGCTATTACACTTCCTTTTTCGATTCCTAAACAGCAAAAATCATAACTTCGTTTGTCTGAGAATCTTATATTTGGAATAACCTTTATACCGTTTGATTGCAGCCATGTTCCGATTGCCCTATTTCTATAAGTATTCCATTGTTGCATCGCTAACGGCATATCGCGATATAAACTAAAGTCAGGAGAAATTACTCCATCATAATTTTTTAATATCGTTAAATATTTTTCTGGATTATTCCAAATCCTTTCAAATCTAATATCGTCTTCATAAAAATGTATAAAACCTTTTTTGTTGGTTGATGTATTAGCTTTTGAAAAAGGAATAAGTTGTGTTGGAATCACATTTTCTTTTTTTATAATGGGAATTTCTAGTTCACCATCATATGCACAATTTGTAACAAGAAATGAATTAAAAACATCTTTACATCCATTTCTTAAATTATTTGATTTATTAGCCATATTTTCTCCTCCTGTATAATCATTTATGACTTACACAAGACTCATTGACAATAAATAACAAATTGTGCTATTATAACAATACGATGAATTGCTTTATAGCACATTTGTTTTGCATTATTAATTGGCTTCAACAATTAATAGTGCTTTTTTTATATTTCAAGCACATCACCTCCTAAAAGTTCAAAATTTTTTCTAAACATTTCAACTATTTCTAATTCGTATGGTTTTATTTTTCCACTATAATAATACCATTTTTTATAGTAATCTAATGCATACCCTGCTGCTTCATAACTTACGTTAAATATATCTGAAATTTCTTCAGCAGTTGTTAATTTTAATTTATATACCAATATTGGTGGAACTAAAGCATATTTTGCAAAGAAGTTTGCTTCCGAGTCTGCCAAATCACTGTCTTCTGTATGATCTAAGACTATATGACCAATTTCGTGTAAAAAAGTATTATTTTGTCTTTCATATCCTGTTGCAATATCATTTATATAAATAATCCATCTTCCATCGTTGTATAAAGAAAATCCATCTTCGCTAAATTCATAGCATGCAATTTTTTGTTCTTGGGTTAATGCTGAATACATTAAAACCTGTATGTCCATTTTTGTTGCTATCTCAAATCCACTAATTGGAACACATGATATCTCATACTTTTTAAACATATCTACAACAATTAATTTTATTTCTTCGTATCTTTCATCTTGTAATCTGATAGTCATAGTCTTTCTCCTTTCTATTTAATTAATATATTTATTAGTTCTTTTTTATCTTCTGCAGATAGTTTAGAAGAATTTCGTGCAATTAATCTAACTGCTTTCGTGCAATCAAAATCGTCCTCGTTTTCTATATCTAATAAATAATCTGATGTAACATGCAATGCAGTAGCAATATTTGCTAATACTTCTGCTTTAGGTGTCCTTTCACCTTTTATTATTCTTGATAATATAGTTTCATCTAAATTTATTTTGGTTGCTAAATCTCTTTGTGACATATTGCTTTGTTCTAATATTTTTTCAATTTTCTTTCCTATTTCCATTTTCTCCTCCAGATTTCTTTTTTCAACCAAATTAATAATACAACAAAGTTTGCTTTTTTGTCAAGCATATTTGCAAACAAAAAGAAAATTCGGTGTTTCCTTTAAAATCTAGTCCATAAAAGGTATTTCTTGGGTTGGTGGTATTACTAGGAAATTAGTATAATCTTCAAATTTATCTACTGTATCAGTTTCCATTTTATTTGTTACTCTTACATAAATATTATAAGTTGTTTGTATTGTTGAGTGTCCTAATCTTTTTGATACAGCTTTAATATCTGTGCCTTGTTCTATTAATCTAGTTGCATGTGTATCTCTAAAGTCATGGAATCTACATGGTATATTTAATTCATAGTTTATTACTTTAAATGCGTGTCTTGGTGTTTCAGTTCATCTAAATTGACCATTTGATTTAACAAATATTAAATTAGCTTCTGGTAGGTTTATATCAAGTTCTGCTGGTGCATTTACTATTTTTATTTCTGGTCTTTGTGTATATTCATTTAATACTTTCTTTTCATAATGCTTTAAATAAGCATCTCCATAATACTTCTTATATTCTTCTTGTTGTTTCTTATATGTCTTTAATGCTTTTACTAGGGTATCTCCAATTGAGATTGTTCTATTAGATTGAGGATTCTTACATGAACCATAACACCATACTTCTGTTGAATGTCCTTTTGATATTGTATATGGAGTTATCTTTAAATCTTTATTCTTTTTTATGATATTTTTATTGACTTTCAATGTTTTCTTTTCAAAATCGATATTATCCCAAGTAAGTCCATATACTTCTGATACTCTCAGTCCTGTAAATATGCAGTTAAAAATGAATAATAAATATATGGTACTTCTTTAAATCTATCTAATATTGTTTCTATTTCTTCTTGAGTAAATATATGTGCTGGATCTTGTGATACTGTTTCATATCTTGGTATATGTACTCTTTCAGCCGGATTATCATTAATAAAGTTTGCTGTATAGTAAGCAT
>CAZVVV010000118.1:0-3222 GCA_964630725.1 uncultured Muribaculaceae bacterium | reverse complement strand
ATTTGATTATTATTTTTATGGGTATCTTTACCACGTTTTGCCCATCTTAAAGTTCTTTCAACACTGTTTTTCATATATTCATAAGTACATGGGTAATAAGGACACTCATCAAAGCTCATTATAATATCTGCTCCTATTTTATTTTGAATTTCAATTGATTTTTCTGGTGTTAAAAATAAGTTAGAACCATCGATATGGCTTTTAAATTTAACACCTTCTTCGCTAATGTCTTTTGGATTAGCAAGAGAAAATACTTGAAATCCTCCAGAATCGGTTAGCATTGGTCTATTATAGTTCATAAATTTATGAATATCTCCAGCTTTTTCTATAATGTCTTCACCTGGTCTTAACCATAAATGATAAGTATTGGCTAATGTTATTCCAGTGTTACAAGCGTATAATTCTTCAACTGAAAGGGTTTTTACAGTAGCACGTGTTCCAACAGGCATAAACATTGGTGTATTGAAATCTCCATATTTACTATGGATGACTCCATATCGTGCTTTCTTATCATTTTTTAATAATTCATATTTCATTTTACTCATATTATTACCTGCTTTTTACTTTTTTTCTTTCAATTTTATAGCTAAATATATTTTTAATAATTGGAAGTTCTAGATCAACGGGTACATATTCTAAATGGGCTTCTTTTAAGCAATGAATCATATATTTACCATTTTCAAATGGTATTGTAATTAAATCATCAAAAAATTCAACATATAATGCTTTAGTATCAAATATTACACTATATTCTTTATTGCAAGCTACTACTGTATCTTGTAATAAGTTATTTATTTCTTCTTTCATGTTTTCTTTATTTTCTTTTAATAATTCAGTATCATTAAGTTTAAAATAATCTTTTATACTTTCAAATAATTCTTCAATTGTTATTTTTGTTCTCATAATTTAAAAAATCTCCTAACATCATAGAGTCTCCAAAAGAGAAGAATCTATATTTTTCTTTTACTGCACAATTATATGCATTAAGTATTATTTCTTTACTAGCAAATGCACTAACTAACATAACAAGAGTTGATTTAGGTAAATGAAAGTTAGTTATTTGTACATCTATTGCTTTAAATTTATAACCAGGATATATAAATATATTTGTTTCTTCATGAGTTGGAACAAATTTATTATATTTAGTCATTACTGATTCTAATGTTCTAGTAGTGGTAGTTCCAACGCTTATTATTCTTCTTTTTTCTTCTTTTGCTTTATTTAATATATCACAAACATCTTTAGTAATTTGAAATTCTTCATAATGCATATTATGTTCTTCAATATTAGAAACTTTTACTGGTCTAAATGTTCCAAGTCCTACATGAAGAGTAACATAGCAAACAATTACACCTTTTTTTTCAATCTTATCAAGTAATTCTTTTGTAAAATGAAGTCCTGCAGTAGGTGCAGCAGCAGAACCACTATATTTAGCATAGACTGTTTGATATCTATCTTTGTCTGTAAGTTTTTCATGAATATATGGAGGAAGAGGCATTGTACCAAGTTCATCAAGTATTTCTAGAAGTATACCAGTATAAATCATCTTAAAATGGCATATTCCTTCATCAAAGGTTTCAACACATTCACATTTTAACTTATCAGAAAATTTTATAATAGTTCCTATTTTAATTCTTCTTGCTGGTTTTACTAAGCATTCCCATATATCATTTTCTAATTCTTTTAATAGTAATAATTCAATTATAGCATTTGTTTCTTCTTTAATACCTATTATTCTAGCAGGTATAACCTTAGTATTATTAAGTACTAAAACATCACCTTTATTTAAGTAATTAATTATATTATAGAAATGTTCATGTTTTATCTTACCAGTCTTTCTATCAACGAGCATTAATCTAGAATCACTCCGATTAGCAAGAGGAGTCTGGGCGATTAATTCTTCTGGTAAATAATAATCAAAATCATCTGTTTTCACAATATCACCAACTTCTAGAATATTTTACCACATTTTAAAGTATTTTAAAAGTATTTTATTAAATTACACAATGTACAAAATTGTAGCAAATATTAATTTGACAACTAAATCATTTTATGATACTATTGTAGTACCGGAGGAATTATCCTTGTCTGGTGTACAGTTAAGATGTGAACGAGAGTTTAAGCGTAATGTAATTACGTCACTCTAACTGGAAGAACTAGTTATTTCTAGTTCTTTTTTTATTCTAAAAAAATAATTGTACATCAACAAACTCTAACCTTTCTTTCTCTGGTTTCCATAAAAGTGTAGCATTTACATAACCAACAAAAAAATCAGAAGCTTGTACTAATGCGTTTTTCTTTGAATCAACATACTTTAGTTCAACAGTTAAACCTCCAAATAGAATTGGTAAAAATGTACATCCATAATCATAATTTGTTATTTCATATTGCAATTCTTCAATAATACTTTCTTTTAAATTATATATACCATTAGTAGCTCTTGGGCTTTCGTCAATTTCCACTATTAAAGTCAAATGTTTATATGGATTAATATCCTTTTCTTTAATTAATTTTTTAATAATTTCTTTTATTATTCTTTTTTGATAATAATCAGTACGTCTTCCTCTTGAATGTTTCATATTTAATACTTCCAGCGGAATATCACGATTATATATAGTAGTAACAAAAGAATTTACATAACAACTATTCTTAATTAAGTTTACTATTCTTCTTCTAAATCTAGTATTTGTATTATTAGATTTTATTTCCGGACATTTATGACTACAATTAATATTATCTAAATCACAAAATCTACATTTATTATTTTTAATTATATTCATATATAATCTTTTAAAATTATCACGTGCATCTCTGTTTTTAAAATAGATTCCACCATATGAACAACATTTTTCAGAGTGAGACATTTTTCCTGAATCATCCATATAGATATATATTGTTTGTTTATCTTCCATAAGAAACACCTGCCTTTGCATAATTTAAATATTATTATAATATATACTAATAAGTAATTGCAACAATATACAGGTGTGTATACTAATACAAAAGATAGTTCACTATAATAAAAAAAGATTCCAAATGAAATCTTTTAATAATTACTAAATTGGAATGACATATAATCTAATGCATTTTCTGAAGCAAGAGTTATTGTCATAAAATCATCATCTATTTCATAACTAAATTTACCATTTTGTCTTAAGTCTTCTTTTTCTTCATCAGTTAAAATACCAGTATTTAAAATATCTTCTTTTAGTTTATTAGTGT
>CAZVVV010000117.1:0-3229 GCA_964630725.1 uncultured Muribaculaceae bacterium | reverse complement strand
ATATCATAATGAAAAATTTGGTATAATCTTAGACATATTAAAAGAAGATGAACTAGACTTCTTTAAAGACTTCTTAGACTTTAAAGTATTAGTAAATTATAATAGTGATATTTACTTTTCATTCGATGATTATTTCATAATTAATAATAAAAACATATACTATAATGATAATAAATATTATATAAACATAAAAAACTTAAAACAAAAAGAAATATTAAAACTATCAGAATTTTCAAAAATAGTATATGCAGAATCACTCGAAGAATTAAAACCAAAATTAAAACTTGTAATATCATAATTTATTAAATAAAAAAAGAGCAATTTTGCTCTTTTTACTTAGTCTTTTTTAAAACTTTATCTTTCTTAGAAAAACATAAACAAGTATAAACAATTAAAAACATAAGTCCTATTAATATTATATTAGAATAATAAAACATATAAGCGTTAAAAATAATATTACTAAAATAATGATTAGTTAAAAGACAAACACTAATAAGAAAAACTAAATATATAATAGGACATGCAATTGAAGCCTTAAAATTTTTCTTAATAAATAAAATAGTTAAAATAATACCAATAATTACTATTATAGCAATACTAATAAATGCATAAGGTAATAGTGATAATTCACCATCATAAGATTTTTTACAATAAATATATTCTATAATAGAGGTTAAAACTAAACTAATATAAAATAAGATTAAATACACCTTTTTACTCATTAAAATCACCATCCTTTGATATTTCAATCAAATTAGAAATAATTGTAAGAATTGAACTTCTATTTAAATTATACTCATAATTAGCTAAACTAAAATTACTTTCCCTAAAAATTATATCATTTAAACCAATTTCATACCTATAAGAATAATTTTGTATTATTTCATCAAATTGAATAGAACCACCTAAAAACAATAACCCAAAATTATACTTTTCAATTATTTCATCACTTAAATTACATGCATTCATAGTATCAGAATATAATGAAAGTAAAGATTCATTATTTGTTTCATTATTAAATACTAGTTTATAAAAATCATTATAATTCACATTCCCAGTAAAATTAGTCTTTTCATAATAAGAAATCAAATTATTAATTGAATCAGTACAAGCATTCTTTTCCATATTTAAAACTTCTTGCTTATACGAATTAAGTCTTTGATCAAACTTAGAATTCTCATTAATATAAAAACTGTCATTATAACTTAAACCATTATAAATAATAAGACCAATTACCCCTAAAACATAAAAAACAAAAGCCCCCAATACCATTAATTTAACTTTTTCTTTCAAAATAAACTCCTCCTATCATATAAAATATATCATAATAAAATCATTAAGTCATCACATTATGACAAAAAAAACATATATTTTATAGTTTTTTACACTTTTAAATGCTATAATAAATTAAGTATTAAGTGTATAGAAAGAAAAATAATTTGAGAATATACAATAAACTAAAAAGTAGTGTATAATATGAGGAAGTGATATAAATGGTTTTACCAGCGGACAGCTATACAGTAATGAATAAAAGTTTAATAACAGATATAGATAAAAAAACACTAATAGATTTATATCAACCAATAATAGGTAATAAAGCAGTATCACTATACTTTACACTATTAAATGATTTAAATAAACAAGAAATATTATCAACACCAAATACCCATCATCATTTACTAAGTATTATGCAAATGTCCCTTGAAGAAATAGTATCATCACGTGAAAAACTTGAGGCAATTGGACTTCTTAGAACATACCTAAAAAAAGATAATATTAATAACTACGTTTATATACTATATTCACCATTACAACCAAATGAGTTCTTAAATCATCCAATACTAAACGTTGTTTTATACAATAACTTAGGAAAAAAAGAATATCAAAAAATATTAGAAACATATAAAATACCAAGAATAACTTTAAAAGACTATAAAGAAATATCATTAAAGTTTGATGAAGTATTTTCTAGTGTACCAGTATCTAATATAATACCAAATGAAGATATAATATCTAAAAATAAAACAGAAATAACATTTAAAAATGCAATAGATTTTGAACTATTAATATCTGGTGTAAATAGTAATATGATAAATGAAAAGATATTCACAAAAGATATAAGAGAATTAATTAATAATTTATCATTTATTTATAATATAGATGTACTAACTATGCAAAATCTAATTAAAACAAGTATTACTGAAAAAGGTACAATAGATAAAGAAACATTAAGAAAAAGTGCAAGAAACTTTTATCAATTTGAAAACAGTGGTAATCTTCCTACATTAATCTATTCAAAACAACCAGAACATTTAAAAAATCCTACTGGAGATGTATCTAATAAAGCCAAAATGATTTATACTTTTGAAAATACTAATCCATATCAATTTATAAAGAGTAAATATAAAGATGGAAAAGTAATAAAAAAAGATTTATTATTAATCGAAGAACTATTAATAGATTTAAAACTAACTCCTGGAGTAGTTAATGTTTTACTTGACTATGTACTAAGAGTAAATAATAAAAAACTAAATAAAGCATATGTAGAAACAATTGCTAGTCATTGGAAAAGACTAGGTATAGAAACAGTTGAAGAAGCAATGAATATATGCATAAAAGAACATAAAAAGACTATTAAGAAAGTACCTAATACAAATACTAAAACAAAAGAATTAGTACCAGAATGGTTTAATGAACAAATAAACAAAGATGAACTAAAAGAACAAGAAGAACAAGAATTAAAAGATTTATTAAAACAATATTCTTGAAAAACTTATAGAAATATTATAAAATTATGTCATAAGAAACTATGGAGGTAGAACTATGAAAACAAATATTCGTATTGGGGGGGGGCAAAATACTTATAAAATAAACCCTTTATTTAAAGATATAAAAGAATATAATAAATATCTATTATCTTTAATATGTATTTTTATATTAGTCTTAACAGGTATTATTTCATATAATTATACAAACACTTCTTATGCAAAATGGAATAGTAGTGTAGAATCAAATAATATATTAAAACTAAGTGTTAAAATTAATCCAAATGCGCCAAAATTAACTAGTAATATGATACCAGTGTATTATGATGAAACAAATGAAGTATGGAAGAAAGCAGATTCTACAAATAAAAATAATAAATGGTATGATTATGATAATAAGATATGGGCTAATGCAGTAACAGTAACAAGTACAAATAGAGAAACATATTTAAATGCAAGTGTAG
>CAZVVV010000116.1:0-3242 GCA_964630725.1 uncultured Muribaculaceae bacterium | reverse complement strand
TCCTCCTTATTTTCTTATAACTTAATAATACAATATTTTTAATTCTTTTTCAATAATTATCAAAAAAAATATATAAACTTATAAAAATCTATATATTTGTAAATAATATAATTAGATTAGGTGATTAAATGAATTATAATAATATTAAAAATAAAATTAAAGATAAATACAATAATTCTTTTGATATTAAGTTTAATAATTTTAATAATATTAATTTAATATATATTGATTCTTTATGTAACTCTAATATAATAAATGAAACTATATTAAAAAACATTATAATAAATAAGAACTTTAAATCTATTAAAGATATTATTACTAATTCTAATACTATTAATATTAAAAATATTAATGATATTTATAATTATTTAGAAAATGGATTTTGTATAGTTTGTTATAACAATGACATAGTAGCAGTAGAAACAAAAAAAGACCTTTCTAGATCCATTAGTGAACCCACGATTGAACAAACAATAAATGGTCCAAAAGATTCTTTAAATGAAAACTATATGACTAATATTGGACTAATTAGAAAAAGAATAAAAGATGAAAGTCTTACTATGATTGAAAAAAAAGTTGGTAAAAAAACTAAGACTAAAGTTAATATTATGTATTTAGATGATATAGTAGAAAACTCTTTAGTAGACGAAATAATTAAAAAAATAGACAATTTAAACCTAGACTATGTCCTAGATTCCTCTTTTATATCCCAATCTATTATATCCAGCAATAATGTTTTTCCCCTTGCTGAAATCTCTGAAAGACCAGACTTAATATGTATGTCCCTTCTTGAAGGAAAAGTTTGTTTAATCGTAGAAAACTCTCCATTTGCTATTATTATACCTACTTTTTTTATAGATCTATTCCATTCACCAGAAGATTATTATCAATCCCCAAAAAACGTTACATTTACAAGACTTATAAGATTATTTGCTTTTTACATTGCAATAATTCTACCAGCTTTTTATATAGCTATTACTACTTTTAATCATGAAACAATACCTATAACTTTAATAGTTAATTTTGCTGCCCAAAGAAACGGAGTTCCCTTTCCTACTTTTATTGAAGCACTTGGTATGATAATTATTTTTGAAATATTAAGAGAAAGTGATTTAAGAATGCCCTCAGTATCCGGTAATGCCATCAGTATACTAGGAGCAATTGTTCTAGGAGACGCTGCAGTAAGCGCAGGAATTGTATCTCCAATTATGGTAATAATTATTGCAATTTCATCAATATGTAGTTTAATGTTCTCTAATGTTGCAATGGTTAATGCTATAAGACTATGGAAAATAATATTTTTAATATTTACATCCTTCTTAGGAATAGTAGGATTAGTCTTTGCATCCTTCTTATTTATAATTATAATAAGTAGTTTAAAATCATTTGGAAAACCATATTTATATCCAATTGCCCCACTTGGTAAGAGTAAAATCAAAGATTCATTCATTGTACCAAAAATAAATAAATTAGAACAAGATCCCATTCTATCAAAAGATAAGGTGATAAAATGAAAAAAATTATAATAATAATTTCTTTAATATTTTTATGTACTGGATGTACATATAGTGAAATAAACGATTTAGCAATAGCCAATTCAATAGGAATCGATTATGAAGATGGTATATACACTGTTACACTACAGATAATGGATCTAAATACTGAAAATAATAAATCAAGTAACATTGATGAAAACAGTTTAATGTATGTTGGTAAAGGAGAAACAATTCCTACCGCTATTAGAAATATATCACTAAAATACCCACGTACTGTTTACTTAGGTCATTTAGAATTAATGGTCATAGGAAAAGGAATGGTAGAATATGGTATTGAAAAAACATTTGGATATTTTATGAGAAGTTCAGAAGCCAGAGCAGAAACATATCTTCTAATAAGCACTGAATATAATGCCAATGATATTCTAAATACTAATGATGAAAGTAAAGAATCATTTCCAACAAGAGATATAATTACAACAATAGAAAATAGTACTAAAAGAAATGGTAAAATTAGTGAAGTAAGTATGGAAGATTTTGTTTCAAATAACTTAAAAAAAGGAATAGATCCTATTGTACCCGTTATTAAAAAATCAAAGAATCCTAATAAAGATTTTAAAAATACTAAAATAATAGGAATGAGTGTCTTTAAAAACAATAAATTAATAGATGTTTTAGAAGACAAAACAATAATTGCTTATAATATAATTAATAATAATTATCAAGATATAGTTATAAATACTATGTATAAAGATGAAAAAGCATCAATTATATTAGTAAATCCTAAAAATAATTTCAAAGTAAAAATAGATAATAAATTAAATATTTATATTAATATAAATACAGATGCATATTTAGTAGATGGTAATAATATAGAAATTACTGATGATAAAACACTAAAAACTTTAGAAAACTCTTTAAATAATGAATTAAAAAAATACGTAAATAGTTTAATAAATTTTTCAAAAAAAAGTAAAACAGATATTTTAGGAGTTAAAAATAAAATATATAAATTTTATAATAAAAAATATAATTTATATAAAGACTCTAATATATATGAACAAGCCAATATAATAGTCAATACAAACGCTAAACTATTTAGATATGGTAATTCTAATACAGGAAATTATGGAGGTAATAATGAATAAAATAAGTACTAGAGAAATATTTACAGTATTAGTATCACTTTTTATACTTATATTTCCCACTATTGCAACACAAATAATATTAAACAAAGGAAATACCTCTTCTTTACTTGTATTAATAATTGGTTTTATACTAGGTTTAATACCCTTATTTATTATTATATACTTAGGTAATAAATCAAATAATAATAGCATATTTATATATAATAAAAATAATTTTAAAATACTAGGTAGCATAATAAATATACTTTATATAATATTATTTCTATTTCTATTATTTGTTCTATCATATACAATTCTTAACTTTACAATCAATCAATTATTAGTAAGAAACTCATATTATATAGTTGCCTTTATATATTCATCATTAATTGCATTAGCAGTATGCAAAGGAAAAGAAATAATCTGTAGATCATCCCTTATTCTTTATTTTCTTTTAATGATATCAGTAACATTTGGATTTATTATGTTAATACCACAACTTAATATTGATAATATATTCCCTATTATAAGCACAAATTATAAAACAATTATTAAACTATCTTTTACTATTCCTAGTTATTCTGTTCTTTTATTTATATCTGTTTCATGCTTAAAAAAG
>CAZVVV010000115.1:0-3266 GCA_964630725.1 uncultured Muribaculaceae bacterium | reverse complement strand
TAAGGTGTCTTACAGAAAGTGCAACACCTCCCCTGGTATCTCCATCTAATTTTGTTAAAATAACTCCAGTTAAAGAAATAGAATCATTAAAACCTGTTATTACATTAATAGCATCTTGTCCCATCATAGAGTCTATTACTAATAGTATTTCATCAGGATTTACTTCGCTTTTAATATTTTGGAGTTCATTCATTAGATTTTCATCAATATGAAGTCTACCTGCAGTATCTATTAAAACATAATCATGATTATTTTCTTTTGCATAGGAAATTGCATTTCTTACTATTTCTACAGGATCTTTTTTGCCTTCTTCATATACTGTTATTCCAAGTTCTTTACCAATTTGTTTTAATTGATCAATTGCAGCTGGTCTATAAACATCGCATGCTACTAAAAGAGGATTTTTCTTTTCTTTTTTTCTAAGTAAATTAGCAAGTTTTCCAATAGTAGTAGTCTTACCACTTCCTTGCAAACCCACTAACATGAGAGTAGCAGGATTACCCTTAGTATTTAAAGGAGCTTGTTCTCCCCCAAGAAGGTCTTCAAGTTCATCACGGATTATACCAACAAACATTTCTCCTGGAGAGAGACTCTTCTTTACTTCTTCACCAAGGGATTTTTCTTTAACATTATTAGTAAATTCCTTAACAACTTTATAATTAACATCTGCTTCAAGGAGTGCAAGTCTTACTTCTCTTAGCATTGGATCTATATTATCTTCAGTAATTTTTCCATAACCTTTTATATTGTTAATAGCATTTTGTAATCTATCACTTAATAATTCAAACATTTATATCACCAATATTTATTATATAATAAAATATCATAAAATAAAAGAAAAAATCCCAGAAAAGTCTGGGACTTACTACGTCATGAATCCTCATGACATTATTATATTATGTAATATTTATATAAATATACATATTTTTATTATTTTTTATTTTTATCCATTAATTCACTTATAGTAGTGGTAACTGTAGCTAGATTTTGTAAATCAGATGGAATTATAATCTTAGTAGATTGTCCATTTGCTGCTTCAATAAATGCTTCATAGCTTTTTAGTTTTAATACTGCTTCATCTACTTTTGCTTCTTTAAGAAGTTTTAATCCTTCAGAAGTAGCTTGTTGTATTTTAAGTATTGCTTCTGCTTGTCCTTCGGCTTCTTTTATTTGTGATTCTTTTTTAGCTTCAGCACGAAGAATCATACTTTGTTTTTCACCCTCAGCAGTAAGAATTGCAGCTTTCTTTTCACCTTCAGCTTGAAGAATTTTTTCACGTCTTTCACGTTCTGCTCGCATTTGTTTTTCCATAGCTTCTTGTATATCTCTAGGTGGTAAAATATTTTTAACTTCAACACGAGTAACTTTTATTCCCCATGGATCTGTTGCTTCATCTAAAATTGCGCGCATTTTAGAGTTGATTATATCGCGTGAGGTTAATGTTTCATCAAGTTCTAACTCTCCGATTATATTTCTAAGTGTAGTAGCAGTTAAGTTTTCAATGGCACTTATTGGCATTTCAATACCATATGTATATAACTTAGGATCAGTTATTTGAAAATAAACAACTGTATCAATTTGCATTGTAACATTATCTTTAGTAATTACAGGTTGTGGTGCAAAATCTCTTACTTGTTCCTTTAAAGTAACCTTATTTGATATCTTTTCAATTATAGGTATCATAAGATTAAAACCATTATGTAGTGTTCTATTATATGAACCAAGTCTTTCCACTACATATGCTTTTGATTGTGGTATTATTTTTATACCACTTATAATTAGTAAAACTAATATTATTACAAAAATTATCATTAATCATCGTCCTCCTTTTCTAAAACAATTAATTTTACTCCTTCGATAGCAAGTATTTCTACTTTACTACCTTCTTTAATTTTTTTATTAGCTTTAGCACTCCAGTACTTGCCATCAATTTTAACTTCACCAATATCGGTTTTAGTTATTTCTTTAGTAACTACACCAATCTTTCCTATTAACATATCAGCATTTGTTCTTGATGGTTTAGTAAGTAAATATTTTTTTACTATTGGTCTTGTAAGTATTAAAGTTATTACACTGACTGCTAAAAAGACAGTAGTTTGAATTGTTATATTGTTAGTAAATAATGATACAACATATGCAATGAGTGCTCCAAAAGCAAACCATATTGTTGTTAAATTAACGGTGCATAACTCTAATATTATTAAAACTACAAATAATATTAACCATGAATACATATACTCCACTTCCTTATGAGTTTATATTATCATATTTTTTATATTTCTACAATATGCCTTTTAATTAATTCTATTTATTCATTAAATTAATAAAATCTTGTCGTGTAACTTTAGATAATGACTTACTTGTTTCATATTCTATATCACATAAATCAATAATATTTTCAAAAAAATAATCAGACAAAGATATATATATTGGATTTTTTCTACTTAATTGAATAATAGTTTCAGTATCAAGCTTTTCCAATAAATTATCAATACTAATTTCTTTATTGTCAATATCAAAGTTTTCAAATCCCATTCTATTAGCACTTATCTTAACATTAAAACCAAACTTTATAATATTATCATTTCCAAATAAATTAATATTTCTTTTTATAACATATCTCATAATAAACCTCCATAATGTTCAATTATTTCAAACGCCCACAGTTTAAAAACTTTCTATCATCATAAACAAACTTCTTAGTATTAGTACTACTAGGTAACTCATAAACCTTCATACACCAATCTTTAATATTAATCAAAAGCTTAATATCATCTTTTACTGCTAAATAATATGGTGACAAGTCACTAGCATCCTTTATTAAAAAGTAATCTCCTCCACTAAAAAGATTAAAGATTTCTTCGAATAAGTTTAACTTTCTAGTAACAGATAAAACATATATATCCAACTCTTTAAAATATTCATCCAAAACAATCTTATAAGACTTAATCTTATTACCATATTTTTCTTTATCTAAATCTTTACAAATAGATAAAGCAGGTAAATTATTATCATTATTAAGTAGATAATCAACAGATAAACTAAATACTTTAGATAACTCTTGTAAATTACTAATATCAGGCATTCCATCATCATTTTCCCATTTAGTTATAGCTTGTCTAGAAACATTCATAATATTAGCTAATGCTTCTTGAGATAGTCCAAATCTTTTTCTTACTTCTTTTATTTTTTGACCTAAAGTCATAATATCACTTCCTTAGCTTAATTATATATCTTAATAAAACTAATTACAAATACTATTATGC
>CAZVVV010000114.1:0-3274 GCA_964630725.1 uncultured Muribaculaceae bacterium | reverse complement strand
TGTGAATGTATTCGACATACTCTTTATTGAGGAGGTGTTTCCATTTTTCTGTTTCGCAGATATCGTCGACAATTACAATATCTTTGATCCCCCTGTCGTTGAGCATTCTTACGAGGCAGCTTCCTATAAATCCTGCCCCACCGGTAACAATTATCATATTATCACTCTTTGTAATTTTTTAGAATTTTTTCAATGATGTTCGAAGTCGAAAGTCCAGGTTTGAGATCTACTAATTTGACCTCCCCCCCTCTGGATTCAACAGTTTCTTTGCCGACTACTTCTTTGCTTTTGTAATCTTCGCCTTTAACAAGTACATCTGGTTGGATTGCTTGTATTAAGTTAAGTGGAGTATCTTCTTCGAATATCGTGACATAATCGACCATACGAAGGGATTTCAGAAGTGCGGCACGATCATTTTCACATATGATCGGGCGCGACTCTCCCTTAAGTCTTTTTACAGATGCATCGCTGTTGAGGCCAACTATGAGAACGTCGCCAAGAGATTTTGCATACTCTAAAGAATGTAAGTGTCCTGCATGGAGTATATCAAAACATCCATTGGTAAACACGATTTTTTTGCCGGCGGAATGAAGAGTATCTGCAATCCTTTTGATGTTGGCTGCGCTAACGACCATCGAAGGGGCGTTCTCTGAAAGAATATCAATGAGTTCATCATACATTACTGGTGACGTCCCGAATTTGGATACTGCGATTGATGCTGCAGTATTAGCGATTTTACAACAAGCTCCAAGTGGGAGATGTGCTGCCATACACAATGCCATAGTGCTGATGACTGTGTCTCCGGCGCCACTTACGTCAATAACCTCTCTTTTTTTGACAGGAAAATCTGTTTTGTTTCCATTTTTAGAAATTAAAGACATGCCCCTCTCAGAACGAGTGACCAATAGGAACTCCAAATCGTGTTCTTTGCAGATTTTTACTCCTTCATTTAGAATGACATCTTCCATTGACTGATCTACTTTTTTGTTTATAACATCTGAAAATTCAGATAAGTTGGGGGTACAGGTGGTTGCGCCGTTGTATTTGGACCAGTCTTTTCCTTTGGGGTCCACAAGGACTGGAATAGATCTGTTTTTCGCCTCTGTCAATAACAGGTTCGTTAGTTCAGGTGTAATGATACCTTTGCCATAATCTGAAATTACGATTACATCAATACCTGTTAGGATATCATTTAGATTATTTTGTACATATTGAATGAATGGGGAAATTTCCGGAGGTTTAGCTTTTTCGAAATCAACCCGTACAATCTGTTGTCCGCGCGCTGTTACGCGAATTTTCCGTATGGTATCTATATCTGAGGTGCGAAGGATAAAATTCGTATCTGCATCGGTCTTTTCGAGAAGTTCAATTAGAAGATCACCGTAGGAATCTTTTCCAAAACAGGTAAGTACTTTGGTATGGCCTTGCAGAGATTGTATGTTGTTGACAACATTTCCTGCACCGCCCAATTGAGTTTTTACCCAATTGCTTCTGACAATTGGAACGGGGGCCTCGGGGGAGATGCGTTCCACATCTCCATTGATGTACTGATCAATGATGTAGTCCCCCACGACAAGGATTTTGCAAGCGTTAAATTGTTGAACAAGTTGTATGTCCATATTTTCAGTTCCAGATTGCCAATCTATGTTTTTATTTTTGCGACCCCGTTGAGAACTTATTTTAGAAAGAAGATAGGCCTACGCCTAGAATACTGAGGCATTCTGTTCAAATTAAATATCAAAAATCGTAGAGAACCATTTAAACAATTAGGGATTACTCCAAAAATATGAATTTGGGCATCCTCTTAGGATATAATTCCAAAAAGAAAAAATTCAACAGTGAAACAGAGCTTTTGAGATTTCTTTTTGCATGTGGCATTCTCTCATACCACTATGTGATGTCTTCGGGAGGATTTGAGAGTATTTTCGGATTCAAATACGGGTATTATGGGGTCGAATTCTTTTTTATTATCACTGGAATTTTAATGGCACGTACTGCGGATAAAATTCGTTCGACAGGGGAACAAATCAATTCTGATAATGTCGGGCCGTTAACCAAAACATTCCTCCTCAATAAAATTAAGGTCTTTTTACCGTACATGTTCATAGCTATAGTCATCTATGTTGCACTTTATGCGATTTTTTATGGTTTCAATTGGGAATTTATTAGAGAAGTTATTGAACAGATTCCGAATTATATGCTTTTAACTGTAGGGGGATTCAGTGTTAACGGTTTCTTGGCAATAAGCGTTTTGTGGTACCTGTCCGCGATGATAATTGGATTGTTGATATTGTTCCCAATTTACATATTGCACCCCAATCTATCTAAATTTGTAATTTTCCCCCTTATTGCAATATTTTCTCTTGGTTACCTATTTATGGAATGGGGTTCAGTAGCATGGCCTAATCAATGGGTCGGTATTACGAATGCAGGGTTGCTCAGAGGATTGGGGGAAATGGCTCTGGGCGTATGCTGTTATGAATTGATTACTAAGTTGAACGCAACAAATCTAACTAGGTGGGGAACAGCTGTAATCACAATATTGAAAGTGTTTCTGATACTGTTCGTGTTTTATAACATTATTGGATTTTCCAGTCCCGAGATACATTCCGCTAGTATCCTTATTTTGATTGCTTTTATGACGATTATTGTTTGTAGTAATCAGGGTTACAGAATACCAGATGGAAACAAATTCTGTATATTTTTAGGATCGTTGAGCCTGCCAATTTATTTGTTCCACCCTTGCATTTATACGATATTCGATATGTATATGGGCCGTGCGTGGAATTGCGATAATCTTTTAGAAATAACTTTTGTTGTAGGTGTGTTTTCAATTGTTATGGTTTTATGTTTGAATATTTTGAAATATTACCATTTTGGAGAAAAAGTGCTTGGGTTATTTGTAAAAAAGGAATAATGCCAAGGTGTGATTGGGCCTTAACGTTGAGTTTCGTCGAAATTTTGCTGTGCAGACCACCGTTCCGTAGTGGTCGGCAAAGTCGTTGGGTTGAATAATTTCAATTTGAGTTTGGTTAAACTGTCTGTAAGATTGGATTTTACAGGGCGTACATCTCAGACTATATTAATTATGGATTGCTATGGACTGGTATGAAGGGAGTTGTGTTGGCCGGAGGCTCTGGAACCCGGCTTTACCCGTTGACCATATCGAATTCTAAACAGATGCTTCCTGTTTATGACAAACCGATGGTATATTATCCGATAGCCACCCTTATGACCGCCGGAATCAGGGACATTCTGATAATTTCCACACCGA
>CAZVVV010000113.1:0-3322 GCA_964630725.1 uncultured Muribaculaceae bacterium | reverse complement strand
AATAATTTGTATTACAATAGGAATAAACATTATAAATAATACCACTACAAAAGAAATTATATCATAAATCCAAGAAAGATCTTTAGAATCATTATCATCATGATTATATTCAAAAGAACCTTCCTTTGCCATTTTAGATACATCATCAAATGAAGTAAAATAATCATAACTATTAGTAGTATTAAAAGTATTAAGCGGAAACTTAATAAGTGCTACTACATATTGATTACTAAGTCCATTTTCTGAATTAAGTTCAATATAACCATCTTTTACATAAACATTTCCTTCATAACCATAACCCCATACATCTAAATCTTTAGAAAAATTATAATAACTTTTTATTCTTATATTAAAATGATTAGCAGTAGTCTTAGGTATAAAAGTACTATATAATACTTGAGCATCTGATACATTAAATATAATATTATTAATATCATATGTTATAGTAAACTTATGTCTTTTATAATCACCTTTTCCAAAACATAATTCTAACCCATTATCAGTATAATTTATACCATATTTACCACTTTTTTGACTTAAACTAGCTTTTACATTCCAATCACTTAAACTAGTCATTTCATTACCATCCATTAGCACTTTATAATTACTAATTGAAGTATTTTCCATATTTACATATGAAATATACCATTCACTACCAGAATCTGCTTTTACATCCCATGTTTCTGTAACATTAGCAGTCCCATCTTTTGTAATATAAATATCCATATTCCTACTATAAATATTATCTGCATAAACAGTAAGCGGAAATAAGAATAAAACAAGTAACAAATATTTTAAATTTTTCATAAACTCCTCCTTATCTTGAACCACCAGAGCCACTTCCAAATGATCCTGAGCCTCCCCCACCTGAAGAATGAGAACTTGATGAATCATTAAATATAGCATCTGATAAGTCTTTAAAAATACTACCACTAGATTTTATTACAATATCATTGTACTCTATATCAAATAATGAATCAAGTAATATTTCAAAGATATCAATACTTTTAAATACATTTTCTATATCTAAGTCAGGATATAAAAACTTAAATTCTTTTTTAACTTTATCTGCTAAACCAAATAATTGAGCAATTATTAAATATTCTTTCCATAAATGTACTTCAATAGGCATTTTTTCATACATTCTAGAAAAATCATTTAAATAATTATATAACCCTCTTAATTTATCAATATCATCAGCTAAATAGTTATTAGTCATTAAATTCAATTTATCTAATGAATTAATATTTGGATACTTTTTCTTTACACAAAAAGATATCTTTTCTTTTTCATCATTATATATTGAAGTAAGTATATAATTACTATTTCTATAACTAATTTTATACCATTTTTTTAATTCTTTAAGTGATAAAATATTACCATTTATTCTATAAAACATATCATATAAATCTCTTTCATAAGAATTTGTTATATTATTTTTATTATTAAATATTATATTCTCATTAGAAATAGTTATATTATTATAAAGAATCCATTTTAACATAATTGCACCAAGTAAATTATTTCCTCTTGTTCTTAAATATCTATAAGAAATATAATATATTTTATATAAATCATTATCACAAGGTATACCCCTATAATACTTAAACCTTGGTTTATATGACATATCTAATTCTTTATTATAATAACTATTATTTTTCTTTTCTTTTATAATTAAAACTACTAAAATAATTATAATAACTATAAAAAATAAATATATATTAGTAACAGTAAGTATATAACTATAAATTATCTCTTTAATTTTTTTTATAACTTTATTTTCCTTTTTTATTTCATAATTTACCGAACCATTTAAAGCCATATTATAATAAGTATTAAAATCCTCATTAAGTTTAACTTTAGCATTAAAAGTATCCTTATTAAATCTAGCTAATAAAACCATATATTCATTTGTTTTTAATCCATTTGAATTACTAAGTATTATCTTCCCATCTTTTAAATTAATTAATCCTCCATAATTACCATAACCTCTTAAAAGAATATCTTCATACTTAAAATCACTATAAATAGTAATTTGATAACTATTAAAAACTTGATGAAGAAGATCCCAATATATCATTTGATAATCAGTAGTATTTACAACAAAGTTAGTTATATCATAAGTAAAAGTATAAGTATTATAACCATATTCAGATATACCAAAACAAAGTTCAATACCAGTATCTGTTTTATTAATACCACTTTTATATTTCTTTTCTTCAAAAGTATTATTTACATTCCACCAAGTATTTTTAAACACTTTACCATTCATTGACACTTTTAAATTTTTAATTTTTGATTTACCTAGATTATTATATGCTTTATACAACTCTGTATTTTTATCAAAATAACCAGACCATACCTCAGTAATATGTGCATTACCATCATCATCTATATAAATATCCATAGTATTCTTATCAAAAGATTCAGCATTTACATTTAATATTAATAAAAAGAATATAAAAGATAATAGTATATATTTTATCTTTTTCATATTTTTTCCTCCAAAAAAAGACTTACTAAGTAAGTCTAGAAACTTATTTTTGGTGTTTCTTTTTCTTTTTCAGATACTTCAAAGAAAGTAGCTTTAGTAAAGTTAAACATTCCCGCGATTAAGTTAGATGGAAACATTTGTACTTTATTATTATAAGTAAGCACTGAATCATTATAAAATTGTCTAGCATAAGATATTTTATCTTCAGTATCAGAAACATCTTTTTGAAGTTCTAAAAAGTTTTGATTAGCTTTAAGATCTGGATAAGCTTCACTAAGAGCAAACAACTTATTTAAAGCTTGAGTAACTTCTCCACTTGCTTTCATTTCTTCTTCAGGTGTTTTAGCAGTCATATAAGTATTTCTTGCTTCAATAACTTTTTCTAAAGTTTCACTTTCATGCTTTGTATACCCTTTCACTATTTCAACTAAATTAGGAATTAAATCAACCCTTCTTTTTAATTGAACATCAATTTGTGCCCATTGATCATCTTTTTTGTTTCTTAATGATACTAATCCATTATAAGTACTAATTACATAAAGAATTAATAAGACTAATATAACAACTATTGCAATAACTACATAACTCATATTATCCCTCCTAAAATAATTATATAAGTAAAATATAATTTATTCAACATAATTTTTTAAAAAGTATAAAAAACTTTACATAGTACATAATATAAATGGTGATAGTCTAAAAAATAATTATATTTTTGATGACTATATGTGCCTTGAGCAAAGTGAAAGGAATGATTAGTTAATGGATTTAAATATTAGAAAAAATGTAATTGATAATATTAAAAACGATAATTATGAAAATATAATT
>CAZVVV010000112.1:0-3328 GCA_964630725.1 uncultured Muribaculaceae bacterium | reverse complement strand
TGGTAGTTATAAAGCAATAATATCACATTCTTTTAATGATAATGATATAGATAAAGATGAAATTGAAGAACAAATAAATAAAATTATTAAAAAGCATGATACTAATAAGTATATAAAAAACTTATATGTAAATTATTATTCTTATATTTTTACAAGTGATAATGTTTTAGTATTGGTGGATAATTCAAAAATATCACAAAGATTAAGGGAAAATTTATTAATAACTTGAATTACTTTTGTAATACTTGAAGTATCAGTAGTGATAGTATCATATATTCTTACTAAATGGATAACGACTCCGGTTGAAGAATCTTTTGAAAAACAAAAAAGATTTATTGCGGATGCATCTCATGAGTTAAAGACTCCTCTTACTGTTATTGATGCAAGTTGTGATGCTTATTTTAATAATAAACAAGATAAATGGATATATAATATAAAAAGTGAATCTTCTAGAATGAGTAAACTGGTTAAAGATTTATTAGATTTAGCAAAGTTAGAAAATAATAAAGAAATAGAGTTAAAGAAAGAAAATCTTTCTAATATAGTAGAAAGTACAACTCTAACATTTGAAAGTTTATTTTATGAAAAAAATATAAAATTAGAGTATGATATAGATAAAAATATATATTTTAATTGTAATCAAGATTTAATAAAAGAATTACTTGGTATTTTAATAGATAATGCTATTAATCATACTAAAGAAAATAATAAAGTAATTATAAGTCTTACTAATAGTAATAAAGATATAATATTAAAAGTAAAAAATGAAGGGTCTAAAATAGCAAAAGAAGATGAAGAGAAAATATTTGAAAGATTTTATAGAAAGGATGAATCAAGAAATAGAAATAGTAATAGATATGGATTGGGTCTTTCAATAGCAAAGAATATAGTGGAAAGACATAATGGTACTATTAGTGCTACTACTAAAGATAATTTTACTATATTTAAAATAGTATGGAATCAAAAAAATTGATTCCTTTTAAGTTTTATTTAAGTTTTAAGTATTACTATTATATTAAGGAGGAAAGAATATGAAAAATAAAGAAACAATTAAAAAAATAGTTTTTACGATATTAATATTTGTACTAGGTATAACAACTTCTGTATTAGTAATTTATAAATATCCGAATTTATTAAAAATTTCTACAACAAAATTAGAAAAGAGTGTAACAGTTACTGATAATGGTATTTCTGATGCAGTAGAAAAAGTGTATGATAAGGTAATTGTAGTTACTACATATAATAATAATCAGAAGTATTCATCAGGGAGTGGATTTATATATGGGGTAGATGATGATATTACTTATATTATTACTAATAATCATGTAGTAGCGGACTCAGATAGTTATAAAGTAACATATACAGATGGTAAGGAAGTGTCTGCTACATTAGTGGGTACTGATGAGTATTCAGATATTGCAGTACTTAAAGTTGCTACAAGAGATGGATATGATAAAGTAGAACTTGGTGATTCAAATGATTTGAAACCTGGAGATACAACATTTGTTGTTGGTGCACCTCTTAATAATGAATACTCTTGGACTGTTACTCGTGGAATAATATCTGGTAAGGAAAGATTGGTTGAAATATCTACTACACAACAAAGTTCATCAGATTATGTAATAAGTGTATTACAAACAGATGCTGCGGTAAACTCAGGTAACAGTGGTGGTCCACTTTGTAATGCTAATGGTGAAGTAATCGGAGTAGTGTCTGCTAAAATAAGTGGAACTGGTGTTGAAGGAATGGGATTTGCTATACCAATTGAAACTGCTAAGGAAAAGGCTGATCAAATAATAAATGGTAAAAATACAACTTATCCATATTTAGGTATATCTATGATGAATCTTAGTGATTTAAAGAATTATCCTAATTATTATAATTATATACAAAATACAAAAGCAGAAAGTGGAGTAGTAGTAATAGATGTAGAAAATAATTCATCTGCTAAAAAAGCTGGATTAGAACAAGGTGATATTATTACTAAAATAGATGATGATGAAACAAGTAGTGTTGCATATCTTAGATATGAATTATATAAACATAAAGTTGGAGATACAATTACTATTACATATGAAAGAAATGGTAAGACAAAAACTGTTAAAGTAAAGCTTGCATCAAATGGACAAAAAATGTAAAAAATGAATAAAGTACTTGTTTAAGAAATATAAAAGTTGTATACTATAGATACAGGGATAGATTTAATATTTATTTCTGTATAGGTGATAATAAGCTGAAATAACTTATTGTAGTTTTACAAAGTTGTTATTCATTATAATTATCATCTCGCTTTCTAAAATAATGAAGTTGATAGTTTTCTATCTTCTTCCTTTTTTTATACAAATTTATATTTAATAATAATTTTTTGTTTTTTTTCATTAATCAATAATTATATTTATTAATACTATATTATAGAACTTAAATAAAAAATAGGGTGGTTATAATCCATTTAAGTTTCAGGGGGTATTTATGGATATACTAGTAACTAATAAATTAATAAATATATTATTAATAAGTATGGTGTTTTCAATAATTCAAATGACTTTTATTCAGAAATGTAAAAAGTTTAAGTGTGTAAAAAAAGAATGTCATATTTTGATACTTAATATTGTAACATCATTTATATTTGGTATACCTTTTGCAATGTGGTTTTATGAGTTATCAATATATGATTCAATATGGGTTTTTATTTTCTCATTTATTGGGGCACCATCAATATATCAAACATTAAAGAAACAAAATATTATAAATTATCAACCAGAATCTTTAAATAATGCTATTTCAGTACCTAAAGAAAATGAAATAAAGAGAGATTAATTGTCTCTCTTTATTATTGAAAGAATAAAATTTATTAATAATACTATAAAAATACTACCAAAAATATATGGAAATTTAAGTATTAATATTTGTATTTTATAATTAGTAAACATAAAAATACTAAAAAATGATATTGCAATAGTTATTATAAATATAAATATATTTATTTTGGTTTTATTTTTTACTTTGAATGTATCTTTGAAATAAATTTTTATAAAATATATCATGAAACATATTCCAGAAAAAGAGCTAATATAAAATAATGTTGCCATAATATTTTCTACTCTTTGTATAAAGTTAAATAAGTTAATTTTTTTAAATAAATAATATTCTGGATATATATAAATTGATGCTAATTCTATACCATATACTCCGATTATAAATAAATAAAATAATATTACTATGAATGATCCTACTATATAGGCTTGAATCATTCTTTTATTAAGTTTTTCTTTGTCTATTATATCTTTCTTTTTTAAGCATAAAACAGATATAAATAAAAGAACAGAAT
>CAZVVV010000111.1:0-3528 GCA_964630725.1 uncultured Muribaculaceae bacterium | reverse complement strand
TTGACAAAATAATTGAAAACATGTAAAAAGTTAGATATAATAAAAAAGGTGATATCTATTGAAAACATGTGAATTAATATGTAACCTTGAAAGTGGAAAAGGTATTAAAAAAAATGAATTAACAAAAATAATTGAAACAATCAACTATTGTGATTACAAAGTAAATCTTTTTATAACAGAAAAAAATGGTGATGCAACAGAATACGTAAAAAATATTAAAAAAGCTGACTTAGTCCTATCAATCGGTGGAGACGGTACATTCAATGAAATAGTAACAGGAAATTTTCAAAGAAAAGAAAAACTAGTCCTATCACACATTCCAGTAGGAACAACAAACGATATTGGAAACATGATTGGATTAGGTAAAAACATGATAAGAAACGTAAAAAGCATTCTAGATGGAGAAATAAGACAAGTAGACTTAGGACTAATAAACAATCAACCATTTGTATATGTAACAGGATTCGGTAAATTTATAAACGTTCCCTATCAAACATCTAGAAAATTAAAGAAAAAACTAGGTCATATGGCATACCTAATAAATGGTGTAAAAGAATTCTTTCAACAAACTAAACTATATGAACTAGAATATACTATAAACAATGAAACATATCATGGACTATACTCATTAATACTAATATCAAATGCTAATAGAATCGCAGGATTCAACAATATCTATAAAAACGTAAAACTAGACGATGATAAATTAGAAGTAGTATTCTGTAACATAACAAGAAGAAAAGACTTAGTAAAAACAATTATGATGTTAATAAGAACAGGTATAACAAATGCCCCAGGTCTATATTGCTATACAACAGATAAACTAACTATAAAATTTAAAGACGAAGTAAAAAACAATTGGACCATAGATGGTGAAAAATTAAAAGACCAATCCAAAGAATACACTATAACAGTAGATAAAAACTTCAATATGCTACTACCAAAGAAAAACCTAGATAAGTTATTCACAAAATAACCTCTAGGTTTTTTTATTTCTCTCTAAGACGACTAGCAATCTCATGTATCTTTCTAAAACGATGATTAAGACCAGACTTAGTAATAGGTTTACCAGTCTCATAAGACATAATATCACTAAGCTCTCCTAACGATACTTCTGGATACTTAAGCCGATAAACAATAACATCCCTAACCTTCTCATCAACCAAAGAAGTACCCAACTTATCAACAATAATGTTAATATCTTCAATCTGTTTTGAAGAAGCATCAATAATCTTATCAACATTAGCCTGTTCACAATTATTAAGCCTATTAGTCATATTCTTATGATCCCTATATATTCTTATATCTTCATAATACATAACAGCATTATTAGCACTAATCAATCTAAGAAAATCCCCAATCTTCTCAGCCTCTTTTACATAAACCATATAACCCTTATCTCTATCTATAATTTTACTTTTTATATAAAATACACTAAGTAAAGAAGAAATAAACTCAGCATCAATAATTCTATCAACCAAAAACTCTAAATGATACCTAGAAGTCTTTGGATCATTAACACTACCACTAGCAAGAAAACAACCACGTAAATAATCCCTCTTTAAATCCTCACTAGAAAGAAATAAATCATCAATAAAAGTTTCGTTACCATCATAATCAATAATCATTAAATCATTAAGTATAAAAGATACTTTATCAGAAATAACAACATTATAAGAACTCTTTTTCTTAAAATTATTCATACTACCTTGATTAATAACAACACCAACATCATAAATACGCTTAAACATACTAAACAAAAATCTAGCAATCTTAGCATTTTCAGTACTAAGAACAAGACAATCATCAACAATACTATAATTATTACGAACAAAACCAGATAACAACGCAATTATATCATTATCACTATAATCTAAAAAACAAAGTTCATTCTTAACCTCTGTCGCAAAAGACATAAAATCACCTCATCAAATAATTAAATACTGCAGTAGCAAGTTTTAAACTATCATGCCTTATATAATTATCCTCAATAGTAAGCAAATCACTAGATATAACCTCACAATTAAGCTCTTTTAAATAAGAAGAATCAAGCTTAACAAGTTCCTTATTTTCATACCTAACATATCTATCAATAATCTTTTTAGGAATTTCAGTATTAGAAACAAGAACAGCATCAACCTTTTTCTTACCTAAATAAGAATCAAGAATAGCAACATGATCACCAACAGTATAATCATCTGTTTCACCCTTTTGTATCGCAGCATTACAAGTATATAAAATTCTAGCATTACTATTATCAATTGCCTCCACTACTTCCTTTGCAATCAAATGAGGAACAATACTAGTATATAAACTTCCCATACTAAACACTATAAGATCAGCTTCCACAATCGCATCAATAACCTCACTAGATACATGAGGAACTTCTTTATAAAAAAATTTCTTATACTTATGCTCTACATCAGGAATATTCTTCTCACCACTTACAATCTTTCCATCAACAGTCTCAGCCATCAAAGTAAGATAATCTTCAGACAAAGGAAGAACCTTATGCTTAACATCCAAAAAATCACTAAGAACTTTTATACTAGAAGAAAGACTTCCAGTCATATTATACATAGCAGTAAGAATAAGATTACCAATAGGATGCCCATTTAAATCACTATAAGTATTAAATCTATAATCAAGTAAATCCTTTATTTTTGAAGGAGCATCAGACAAACTAACAATAGCCTTTCTAATATCACCCATACCAGGCATAGAAAACTCTTCACGAAGCTTTCCAGTAGAAGCACCATCATCAGAAACAGTAATAACAGCAGTAATATCAACAGGGAATAAATTAAGACCACGAAGTAAATAACTAATACCAGTTCCTCCTCCAAAAACAACAACTTTTTTATTCAAAATATCACCTCAAATATTAAATATATTATACTACATACAAAAAGAAAAAGGAATAGACTTTATCTATTCCATTAATTCATCTTCTAAAGCATCTATTGCTTCTTCTTCCATAAGTTGATTCTTAAGTTCATAAGAAACATCTCTATATTGTTTAGCACCAGTTCCAGCAGGAATTAGTTTACCAATAATAACATTTTCTTTAAGACCTTGTAAAGTATCAACTTTACCCTTAATAGAAGCATCAGTAAGTACCCTTGTAGTTTCTTGGAAAGATGCAGCAGATAAGAATGAATCTGTTTCCAATGCAGCCTTAGTAATACCAAGAAGAATTGGTTTACCAACTGCAGGTTTCTTACCAGCAAGAATTGCTTCTTTATTAACATCAGTAAATTCTCTAATATTAACAACAGAACCAATCAAGAACTTAGTATCTCCACCATCAGAAATTCTAATCTTAGAAATCATTCTACTTACTACAACTTCAATATGTTTATCAGAAATATCTACACCTTGAGCACGATAAGCTTTTTGGATTTCTTTTAAGATATATTCTTGAGCAGTAATTCTATCAGTTACAGCAAGAAGTTCTCTTGGACTAATATTACCTTCAGTTAACTTATCACCAACTGATACCTTATCTCCCTTTTCAACACGAAGCTT
>CAZVVV010000110.1:0-3536 GCA_964630725.1 uncultured Muribaculaceae bacterium | reverse complement strand
TCAGTATATATTTGTATCGTATAAAGTATAATTGCAAATAATATTATATAGCCTGAATAATCACCATTAAATACATTATCAACATATAGACCTGCTCTATCTGCTATTACAAGTTTTTTAAAAAATCCCCATCCAATTAAAACTAATGCACTAATAGTTCTATCATAATCAAATTTATGTCCTTCATATAATTGATCTGCAAGTGTATTAAATCTTCCAATTGGCCCTTCCACCATTTGAGGAAAGAATGATAAGAATAAAGCAACTTTAAATATATTTTTTGAAGGTTTATATTTATTGTTATATACATCGATAATGTATCCTAAAGCTTGTAATGAATAATAAGAAATACCTAATGGTAGTATAAAGTATTTTACCGCTATATTAGTATTAAATATTGAATTAACGATTCCTCCGAAAAAGTTATTATATTTTAATACAGCAAGAATTCCTAAATTAATTAGAATTACTAATAATAATACTAATTTTTTTAGTTTTTTTCTTTTTAATTTTATTGTTTTCTTTTCTTCTTTATCTAAATCTTTGTTTATTTCTTTATCATTTATTTTATTAATTAATAATGTTCCAAAATATATTGATAAAGTTGATAGCAGTAAGAAAACTATAAGACTTTTACTAGATAAAAAGTAGAAGATGTAACTTGATACAAGCAATACTATCCATCTTATCTTTTTAGGGAATAGATAATATAGTATAAATGTTGCAAGTACAAATCCAATAAACTTTAATGAAACAAAACTCATAAAATCACCTAATCTTCTAATTTTTTAACTAAGTTTGATATAGCATCGACTGATTCAAAGTTTTCTGGTATTAAATCCACTACTGTAATATTAACTCCTAGTCTATCATTTAATAATGAAACTAAAAGTACTAAATCAAAAGATGTAATAATTCCATTACTAATTAAATGTCCTTCATTTTCATAGTCTACTCCTGGTTTAACCTCATTTAAAATATCAATTATTTCTTTCATACTAAAACTCCTTTCAAATAATCTTCTTTTAATTTCTTTCTATCTATCTTACCATTTGCATTATGTGGTAAAGTATCTAGTTTAATAATTTTATTTGGTATCATATAATCAGGTAATTTTTCCTTTAATCTTTTAAGTATATCTATATCTGATAACTCTTGTCCTTGATAAAATAAGACAATTTTCTTATTAATATCATCATAAATACAAGCTTTTTGCTCTATTTCATCAATTATACTAATTGATGCTTCAATTTCCCCAAGCTCTATTCTATAACCCATATGTTTAATTTGATAATCCTTTCTAGATATAAATACAAGTTCACCATATTCATTATATTTAACTAAGTCCCCAGTCTTATAAATAAGTTCTAAATACTTATCATTAAGTGGATTTTGAACAAAAGCATCATTAGTCTTTTCTTTATTATTATAATAACCCATTGATAATGAAGAACCACCTATACAAAGTTCACCAACTATATTTTTATCTACTACTTCATTATTATTTTCATCAATAACATAAACTCTAGTATTTTTAAATGGTTTACCTATTGGTAATAACTCATCTTCTTTAAAATCCCTATTAATTATGTAATAAGTCGAAGCATCAACAGTTTCAGCAGGTCCATATAAATTAGCAAACATTACATCAGGACAATACTGTATCCATTCATTAAGCTGTTTAATAGGCATTACTTCTCCACAAAATAAAACTTGTTTTAAATATTCTGGTTTCTTAATTCTAAGTGCTTGTGATGTTAAAACTAAAGCACTAGGTACCCAAAATATAGTATTAACTTTCTTTTCATTTAAGAAATCTATTGTTTTAGTAGGAAACATAAACATACTTTGTTTAAGTAAATAAACAGTACTAGCATTCTTTAAATTACAATAAACATCAGAAATAGATAAATCAAAATACAAAGGTGATTGATTAGCAAATATACTATTTTCATTGAATCCAAAAGTATCAGTCATTGCCTCACAAAAATCAATAACCCCTCGATGATTAACAACATATCCCTTAGGATTACCAGTAGAACCACTAGTAAATAATGAATATACAGGATCAGTATCAACTAAATTATTTCTTATTTCAATCAATAACTCCTCATCAATTTCTTTTTTAATAATATCTTCAAAAACATATACATCTTTGTTAAAAGAACTTGTTTTATCTAAAAGATTTGATGAAGTAATAACACATACTGGATCCAAAGTATTAAAAATGTTATTTATCCTATCAATAGGCATTTTAGTATCAATAATAGTATAAAAGTTACCACTTCTAACTACTCCATACATACTAACTAAACAATCCACTGACTTATCCATAAATATTGCAATAGGTTTATTTCTAAAATCAGTAAAATTGCAAGCTATTCTTTTAGTTTCCTTATCTAATTCTAAATAAGTTATTTCTCTTTCATCATCAGCATAAGCAACCTTATTAGGAAACTTAATAGATGAATCATCTAAATATTGTAATACATTAGTAATCATAAAATTCCTCCGACTATTAATATAGTATCAAATTTTTTAAAAAAAGTCACTAGTTATGTAAAAATCAAATACACTTAATATTATACATCAACTTTTCGTTAATTGAAATACATTATTTTTATTATAAAAATATATCTTCTTTTCAAATATTATGTTATTATATTAAAGAAACGATTTTTTAAATGTAGGAGGTAAACTAATATGCAAATAATAAATAAATTATATTATCCAGTCAATAACGACTCAAAAAGAATGTATTTTTTTGATAATCTAAAATTTTTACTGATAACATTAGTAGTTATTGGGCATTTTTTAAGTAATATGTATGACTTTTCATATAATTTTAAAGGGATATACACTTTTATATATACATTTCATATGCCTTTATTCATATTTGTAACTGGTTATTTTTCTAAATCTTTTATAAAAAATGGTGAAATTAGAATCGGTAAAGTTATTTCATATTTTGTATTATATTTATTTTTATATTCTTTTTTCTATTTAATAGACATTTTCATTTTAGGAAAGAATTATGAAGTCAATTACCTATATGCTAGTGGTTTACCCTGGTATCTCCTTGTAACCTGTTTTTATTATATTTCTATATTGGTTTTAAGAAAAGTTAAATTTAAATATAGTATATCAATATCAATCATATTTGCCCTACTAATAGGATACTGTGAAAACATTCAAGACTTTTTAGCAATACAACGTGCAGTTGTTTTCTTCCCATTTTTCATTTTAGGATATTATATAAATAAAGATAAAATTAATAAAATATTAAATAGTAAGTTTATATTTAGAATAATAGCATTAATAATTTTAATATTATTTTTTGCACTATGTATGAACAAAGGTATTAATATGTGGCAATTCAAAAAACTTGTAACAGGAAGAAATTACTATAGTATATTTCTAGATAATAATTTTGGATTTTTATATAGATTTGTCTACTACATCGTTGTGTGCATAATAGGAATATCATTTATGTTAGTAACTCCAAGATGCAAAACTTTTTTTAGTGAATTCGGTTC
>CAZVVV010000109.1:0-3554 GCA_964630725.1 uncultured Muribaculaceae bacterium | reverse complement strand
AACAGCGTCTACGGCGTAGGAACAGATATTCCCACGACGGCATCGGATATCGCCGCGGAACGGGCAGAGCTGGAGGAAAAAATCGCCCAATACAACGAGATTCTGTTCGGCGGCACCGGAATCGCGCTGAATCCCCAATCCGCCCAGACCTACTCCAACATGCTCACGGCGGCGCAGACCAGACTGGCGGAGCTGGAGGGAGCGGAGGAGAGCCTGGAAAACAGCATCTTCGCCGCGGCATCCGAGGGCAGCGCGGACGACCCCATGTTCGAGCGGGCACAGAAGATATACGAACAAAGGGACGAAATGGTCACGGCGGCGCAGGAATTCTCCGACAGCATGACGGAGATCATGGAGAGCTACTACGCGACATACCAGAGCATCTATGACGGATTCTACAACGCCTCCACCCTCTTCACGGAGAGCATGGAGGCAACATCGTACAAGGGGGACGATGTAAGGAAAACGCTGGAGGAGAATACGGCGTTTTACCGGGAATACGGGGAGAATCTGGACTACCTGCTGAACGGGGCAAGCCTTGACGGAATTGACCTGACCCAGCTGGTGAGCATCCTGCAGCAGATGGACACGGAGCAGGCGGCGGGCATCACCGCCATGATCACGGAGGAAGTAAAGAACGCAGGGGCGACCGAGGGAGGCGAAACGCCCGGAGAGGTGCTGCAGGGATGGATGGACGACCTGACGGAGTACTCCGAGGCGGTGGGCAGCGTGACGGAGCCCATGGCGAAGTCCCTGAGCGGGCTGCAGGAGGCACTGGACGAGGCCTTCGAGACATACAGCACCAAGGTAGAGGACTTCGAAATGGGGGCGGAGGCCCAGGCAGCGGGAAAGGAAACCATGGACTCCCTTGCCACGGGCATCAACAACGGAACGAGCGCGGTGAGCGCGGCACTGGGGACCCTGGCGGAAACCATGAAGAGCACATTGCAGACCAAATTCGAAAGCTTCGTGCTGAACATCAGCGCAAACATCAACGCCCAGGGGGCAAACGCAAGCAACGCGGACGGCCTGGGCTATGTGCCCTTTGACGGGTTCATTTCCTCCCTCCATCAGGGAGAAATGGTGCTGACGGCGGAGCAGGCGGCGGCATACCGGAAGGGGGACGGCGGCAGCGGCGGCGTGACCATCATTCAGAACATTTCTGCCACGGAGATGTCCGAGGTGGAGCTGGCGGCGGCGACCCAGAGCTATTTCACACAGGCAAGGTGGGCGTAAATGAAAAACTTCAACAACTTAAGCAAGCTCTTCCGGTACGTCAACGACAACGGGGACAGCGTGACATTTGACTACGCGGGAGGGTATTTAATCGCGAAGCCCACGGGCATTGACACATTGACCGTTTCCCTCTCCAAGGCCACGGGAATCAATCAGGTGGGAGCCACCATCCAGAGCCGGAACGTGCAGCCAAGGGCGGTGAACATCACCGGGCGGCTGGTGGGAGACAATCAGGCAAACGGGAAGGACATTCTGCTGGGGGTTGTACGGCCGGACATCGGAGGAAAGCTCTACGCGGAGGACTACTATCTGGATGTTTATCCCACGGCAACGCCTGCCATTGAGGCGGAAAAAATCGGGGCGAAATTCGCCATTTCCCTTTTGGCTCCCTATCCATACTGGTGCAGGGACGACAGCGTGGAATCGGCACTGGAGAGCATTACGGCGTGCTTCCGGTTCCCATGGGCTATCTGGAAGGCCTACCGGTTCGGAGAGGTGACGGAGACACAGTTCTTCAACGTCATCAACCGGGGGCAGGTGCCGGTGCCCTTCCGGGCGGTATTCACGGCCAGCGGCGAGGTGGTAAAGCCGAAGATCACCAACGCGGTGACGGGAAAATATATGCGCATCAACAAGACCCTCGCGGCGGGGGAGGGGCTGACGGTGGACATTACCCACGACAAGACAAACGTCACATCCACCATAGACGGGGAATGCAGAGGGGCCCTTGACCTGAAAAACACCCTGTATGAGCTGGATGTGGGGGACAACGTACTGAAGCCGGAGGCGGAGAGCGGAAAGGACAATCTGCGGATTGACATCCGGTTCGCCACGGAGATTGTGGGGATCGCCCTATGAGCCTTGAAATTTATCCGGAGGACTTCTCCACCCGGTACGAGCTGCGGCACGCCATCAGCATCATCATGACGGTGTACTACTGCGACACGGGGAAGCTGACGCTGGTGGCAGCGGCCAGCGACTACAACATTACGGCTCTGAAGGTGGGGAATCTGCTGTACGACACGGACCGGAACGTGACCTATTACATTTCCACGGTGAAAATGGACACTTCCAAGAACCGGATCACGGCCAACGGGTACACGGCGGACTGGCTGCTGAACCGGCGGATCATCGCGGAAGAATACCAGATGACGAACATCGAAGAAGGGGTGTATCAGCTGCTCTCGGACAATCTGCGGGACATGCCCCGAATAAACATCGCGGCGGCGGCAGGGATGACGGAGGAGACGGACAATCTGTTCAAGGGCGGGCAGCTGCTGGACGAAATCCAGCCGTTTCTGGAGGAAAAGGAAATCGGCTACGCCATGGACTGGGACCCGGACAGCATGAGCCACACCTTCCGGCTGTACAAGGGAAACGACCTGACAGAGGGAATCCACGCGGTGGTATTCTCGGAGGAGCAGGGAACGGCGCAGGATCTTGTCATCAACGATGACGACTCCACCCTTAAAAATGTGGCATATGTGGTGGGAAGCCTGACAGGGGGCACGGAATTTACGGAAATCGTAGGGGACGTGACGGGAAAGGAACGGCGGGAAATCTGGCTGGAGACGGCGGTAGCCCAGCAGAGCGGAGAGAGCGAGGCGGACTGCCGGAGCAGGGCCATTGCCTACGGGCAGATGGAGCTGGGGAAGCGGGTGCAGCGGAACTCCTTCACGGTGACCATTGATCCGGAGGAACTGGGGAAAAATTACGCCCTGGGGGACATTGTGGCCTGCGTTTCGGCCCGGTTCGGGGTGTCCTTCACCGCGCGGATTACGGGACTGAAATACACACTGGACAGCAACAAGACAAAGACGGAGATCATCCTGGGTGATCCCATCCTGACAGCATTGGGGGAGATGAAGCTGAATGGCTGAGACAATCAAAAGCTTTCCGAACAACAGTGAGGAATACATCGGAGCGGAATATGTGATGAAATGGCTCCACGGGCGCACCTCGGGGGTGTTCGCCGGAGGGAGCAACGCAGCGGTGACGGCTCTGACCACGCCTGGCATGGGGGTGCAGGTCAGCGACGGGGTAGGCTGGCTGAGCAACAGCGGCAATGACGGCATCGTATGGTGGGTCGAGGACGAGGCGAAAAACGGGGCGAAGCGGCAGCTGACCATTGCCACGGCGGACAGCGCGCTGAACCGGATCGACCGGGTCATCGTGGAGTGGAAGACCACCAACTACGCGGATCTGCCGGAGCTGAAAATACTGCAGGGGACGGCATCCTCCAGCCCCACGGCACCGGCCCTGACCAACAGCAGCACGGTAAGGCAGATCAGCCTTGCGCGGATCTCGGTAGCGGCGGG
>CAZVVV010000108.1:0-3559 GCA_964630725.1 uncultured Muribaculaceae bacterium | reverse complement strand
TTGATAAAAAATTAAATGAAAGTGATTCTAAGTTAGTTAGTGCAATGCTTTATAAAAAATTAATTGAGAATAATCATTCTTTAGAAATGGGAAAGTGTTTTACAATAAAAAGAACTAATTTAAAAGATATTGTTAGTGTTGTTGAAGTTTTGCCTTTATTAATTGATGATATTTCTTTTAAACAAGTATTAAATAGATATTGTCATAACTTAGATAAAGTTTGTTATTATTATGAATTAAGGGGTATTAGTTCTTTACTTGTTGATTTAAAACATTCAGTATTAAATTATGAAGAAAGTGTTACTGATATGAAAAATGTTATTCCATTTAAAATAAATAATGATTTTATAAAGAGTAAAATAATTAGTAAGGAGTAGGTCAATTATGGAAATAATTGGATTAGATGAGCAAAAAATAAAAGATATATCTAAGATGAAGAGTGAAAGTTTAGATGTTTTAGAATATAGATTAAAGTGTTATGAGATGTTTAAAAAGATAGATTTACCTAAGTTTGGACCAAAAATAGATATAGATTTTGATAAAATTAAGTATTATAAAAATGATTCTGATTTAACTATTAAAGATGATTGGATGAATATAAATAAGAATATTAAAGATGAGTTTGATAAATTAAAGGTACCTGATTCAGAAAAGTATTTAGATGGGATAGGGGTACAGTATCAAAGTGAAGTAATATATCATAATATGATTAAAGAATTAAATGATAAGCATGTAATATTTACTTCGATTGAGGATGCTTTTAAAAAATATCCTGATTTAGTTAAAAAATATTTTTCTAAAATTGTATCTCCTGGTGAAAATAAGTTTACGGCTTTAAATGGTGCAGTTTTTTCTGGAGGAAGTTTTATATATATACCAAAAAATACTAAATTAGATAGGCCTCTTCAAAGTTATTTTAGAATAAATAGTAAAGATTTAGGTCAATTTGAAAGGACACTTATAATAGTAGATGATAATAGTGAACTTCATTATGTTGAAGGGTGTACTGCTAGAAATTATTCAACAAGTAATTTACATGCTGCAGTAGTGGAAATATATGTTGGTAAGAATAGTAAATGTCGTTATAGTACTATTCAAAATTGGGCTTTTAATGTATATAATTTAGTAACAAAAAGGGCTTTAGTTGAAGAATCTGGTACTATGGAATGGATAGATGGTAATATTGGATCATATAAAACAATGAAATATCCATGCTGTGTATTGAAAGGAAATAATTCAACTGGTACATGCATTACTATTAGTGTTGCAAAGAATAAGCAAGAACAAGATAGTGGTGCAAAAATGATTCATATTGGTAAAAATACTAATAGTAATATTATTGCAAAGAGTATTGCAATCTCAGGTGGTAGTGCTGATTATAGAGGAAAGGTTGAAATAAAGAAAAATGCTACTAATTCAACTTCTTTGGTTAAGTGTGATACATTGATACTTGATAAGGAATCTAGTAGTGATACTTATCCAAATAATATAGTGGGTAACAAAAGTAGTTCTATAGAACATGAGGCTACAATATCAAAAATAAGTGAAGAAAAATTATTTTATATGATGAGTAGAGGTCTTTCTAAAGAAAAGGCTATTGAACTCATTATATTAGGTTTTACTGATAGATTTAAACAAGAACTTCCTATGGAATATGCTGTTGAACTTAATCAACTATTAAAACAAAATTTATAAAATAAAATGTAAAATTAGTGGTCCTATTATATTAAGTGAAAAAGACTTGTATAAAATTACAAAAAGTAGTATATTATATATAAAGAAGCACGTTCCTTGAACGTCGACTTCTTGTTAGACTAAGTTGCGACGTTTCCCTATATCAGAGAGACGTCGCATTTATATTAAACTACTTTAATAATAAATAAATAATCACAAGCAGTGCTAAAATTAGGAAATCTTATCTTTCATAACTATCACTTCATTTCTTTTTAAAAGATAATGAAGTCGGCGCCCAAAGATACGTGCTGATATCACTATAAACTATAGAAAAATACTTGTCAAATGATCAATTTTAAGTTTTGAGAGAGAAAATGATTATAAAAATAAAACTTGTATCAAAAGTTTTATTTTTATAAAAATGCAAAAAATTGAAAAAATTTTACTGGATTTGGAACGTGTTCTGATTCATATCCTCTATCATTATTGTATAAATTATTCTACAAAGCATAAATTAATTATGGAAAACACTAGACAACAATCATTTTTTATGATAAAATCATATACGTTATCAAGCAATCCGCTGACTATAGGATCATGATTGTATTAGAAAAGGAGTGTTAAAATGAATTTAGTAGACAAAATGGCCGCTAAACAAATTAAAAGTGATATTCCTGAATTTAGAGTAGGAGATACAGTTCGTGTAGATGTAAAAATCATCGAAGGTAAAAAAGAACGTATTCAAGCTTATGAAGGAGTAGTCACTAGTCGTAAAGGTTCTGGACTAAGTGAAACATTCACAGTTAGAAAGATTTCTTATGGTGTTGGAGTAAACAGAATTTTCCCTGTACATTCTCCAAAATTAGCAAATATTACTGTTGTAAGACGTGGTAAAGTAAGACGTGCTAAGTTAAATTTCTTAAGAGATTATGTAGGTCAATACAGAATTAAAGAAAGAGGAATAAAATAAGGCACTTGCCTTATTTTCTTTATTTATGAAAGATAAAACAAAAGAAATAATAATCTATGTTTCCATAATATTGGCAATAATTTTAATAAGAACCTTTATTATTACCCCAATAAGAGTAAATGGAACAAGTATGGATACAACTCTACAAGACAAAGAAATAATGATCTTAAATAAAATTAATTATAAGTTTAATGATATAGAAAGGTTTGATATTGTAGTAATAAAACATGATGATTCTTATCTCATTAAAAGAATTATTGGTCTTCCTGGAGAAACATTAAAGTATGTAGATGATAAATTATATATTAATAATAAAGAACAAGATGAATATTTTAAAAATCAATCTACTGAAGATTTTAATATAACAGATTTAGGATATGATAAAATACCAGAAGATTGTTATTTTGCACTTGGAGATAATAGAAAAGATTCTCTTGACAGTAGAGTTTTTGGCTGTTTTAAAAAAGAAGATATTTTAGGAAGTGCTAATTTAGTATTATTTCCACTTAATAGTTTTGGATACAAAAAATAGTATCCTTTTTATTTTAGATACTTATCTTTTAAATCTAATAATTTTTCATAAACATCTTTATTTAATTTTTCTTTAGCAATTTTTAAATAGGGATTTGGATTGTACATAATATCTTTCCAATTATTTTTAATATAATAATAAATAATATTAATTTCTTCATTAGAAATAGTAATATTTTCTTTTATACAAAAATTTTTTATATGATCTTTTGTAAGTTTATTTACATAATTTTTAATAATATTTTCATACATATTTTAGTCACCTAGTAATTTATATGTAAGTTTTTTAAAAAATTAACCAAAATAATAATATGAGAAAATATAAGAATAATAATAAAAATTATAATATTAATAAAAAAATAATAGTACTAGAAATATTAATTA
>CAZVVV010000107.1:0-3577 GCA_964630725.1 uncultured Muribaculaceae bacterium | reverse complement strand
CCCTTTTGGTCTATCACGTTTTTCAATGATTGTAGTTCCAGTTTTACGATATTTTCTAACCATTGATTCAACCGTTTTCCAACTTATATCATATTCTTTTGCTATTCTTTCGTAAGTATTACTTTTAAGATATTTACCAACTATTTTGGCTCTTTCTTCATCTGTAAATTTTCTAAACTTTTGCCCTTTTTTCGTCACAATAAAACACCTCTTTTCGGAGATGTTTTATATCATAGCAAAACTCTTTTTTATTTTTGTCAATTCTAAGGGGTTAATATCACAATTCTTACTCTTTTATTTTAACTTCTTAATAGTTCTAAGCATTTGATTACAATAACCCATTTCATTATCATACCATGCAATAATCTTAACAAGTTGCCCATCATCAGTATTTAAAACATCAGTAAGCAATCCATCAACAACTGCACCATAACTAGTACCAATAACATCACTAGAAACAATAGGATCCATTGTAAAATGAATAGTTTCATTACTATTATTCTTAAACATATTATTAATCTCATCAACTGTTACATCTCTATCAAGCTCAAGAACTAAATCAATAACACTACCAGTACCAACAGGAACCCTCATTGCAGAACCATTAAGCTTTCCATCCAAAGAAGGAATAACCTTTCCAATACCAGAAGCTGCTCCAGTAGAAGTAGGCACAATATTCAAAAACGCTGCACGTCCTCTCCTAGATTCAATTCCTTTCTTATGCTCTCCATCTAAAATAACTTGATCATTAGTAGCAGCATGAATAGTAGTCATATACCCTTTCTTAATACCAAAATTATTATTAATAAGATTAAGTATAGGAGCTAAACAATTAGTCGTACAACTAGCGGCACTAATAACCTTTTCACTACCATCTAATATATTATCATTAACATTATAAACAATAGTCTTAACATCACCCTTACATGGAGCAGAAACAACTACCTTTTTAGCGCCACTCTCAATATGTAAAGATGCCCCTTCCAACTTAACAAACTTACCAGTACACTCTAAAACAACATCAATATCAAGAGCACCCCATGGAAGCTTTAAAGGATCCATCTCAGAGAAAACCCTAATCTTTTTTGAACCCACTATTATAGAATTATCATCATAACTAATATCATCTACTCTATAACTACCTTGAGTAGTATCATACTTAAGCAAATGAGCAAGTTGCTTAGCATCACACAAATCATTAATTGCTACAACCTCAATATCATCCTCTTCCATAATCAATCTAAATAATAATCTACCTATTCTACCAAATCCATTAATTGCTATTTTCATTACTATATCCTCCTATTCAAAATAACTATTTCCAATAAATTCTCTAAGTACAGATTCACTAGGAATCTCCTCACTACTAATCGCAGAAAACATTTCTAAAAAATTAATTAATCTAACAGCCTCATAATACGAAGGAGACTTGCTATCTATTTCATAAAGCAAAGGTAAAACATAAAGCTTCAATACCCCAATTTCATATATAAGAGATGTATTATAAATAACATCAGCATTAGAATAATTAGGATAAATATACTTTCTTTCTCCATCCCTTACATTTTGCCATGTACTAATAGTATGTTCAGCACTATAACCCCGAGTTCTATTATCCCTTAAAATCCTACGAATAAGTCTAAGATCAGAATTAGACACCATATTATAATTATCTATATTAAGATCAGTAAGAGGAGAAACATAAATCTTATACTTCTTATCCTTATCTATGTCATAAGTAAGCGCATCATTAAGAGCATGAAGACCTTCAATAATTAGTATATCCTTATCCCCAAGTTTTAATGTATTACCCAAATATTCTTTAACACCCTTTTTAAAATTAAAAGTAGGTATTTTTACTTCTTCACCATTAAGTAATCTATTTAAATTATCATTAAACAAATCAACATCTATAGCTTTAATACTTTCAAAATCATAATCACCATTAGGAAGCTTTGGAGTATCCTTTCTATCAACAAAATAATCATCAATCGACAAAGCAACAGGATTATAACCAAAACTCTTTAAAAACATTGATAACTTCCTAGCAATCGTAGTCTTTCCACTTGAAGAAGGACCAGAAAGCAAAACAACTCTAATTCTATCTCCAAAATCATATATATTCTTAGCAATATTTAACAAATCATTACTAGATATAACCTCAGTTATTTTAATAATATCTCCTATCTTACCATTAGCAACAATTTCATTTATATCCGTAGAATTAAATATTCCAAGCCTTTTAGCACGTTTATAAGAAATATTAAAAGTATTAAGCAAAAATTCATAATCTTTAACCTCTGGAGTATTCTTTCCAACCGAAGGAAACACTAATATAAAATTATTATCATCCACTAAAGACAAATCAAAAGAAGTAAATACACCAGTATTAACAGGCATATAACTAAAGAAATAATTATAATAATCTCCTATCTTATATAAATTAACATAATGATTAGTCAAATACTTAAAAGTACTAGCCTTTTCTAAATCACCATTATTAATAAAATAATCAATCGCAGAACCCTTATCCACTAAAACCTTTTCAATATTTAAATTCTTTTCAACAAGTTCCTTCATCTTACTTTTAATATTATTAAGATCATCCTCATTCAAAGCATTATCACTTTTCATTCTAATTCCTTTTCCCAAAGAATGACAAGCCTTTAAAGTACTACATGAACCATATATAAGCTTAAACGCATATAAAAGTACAAAAAGTAGTCCCTTTTTATAAATAGTATTACCAATAGAATCACTAACAGTAACAAACTTAATAGAACAATCTTTATTAAGACAATAATTAAGCTCATAAAACTCATTATCAACAAAACCTGCAAGAATTGAATACTCATACTTATCTTTAAAATCCTTTGCAATATCTGATAAACTAATTCCTTTATCATATTCATAAAAATTATCTAATATATTTATTTTTATCTTTTCCATAATGCACCTCTTATCCTCATATATTCTATTTTATCACATATTGTCCTATTTTGACACGAATATTATTAAGATTTTTTAGTATTTTATAAATAGGTGATAAAAAATGAACTTAATTCCAACAGTAATTGAAAAAGAACAAGGAAGTGAAAGAAGCTATGATATATACTCCAGACTATTAAAAGACAGAATAATTCTACTAACCGGAGAAATAAATGATAATACTGCAAATAGTATTGTCGCACAACTACTATTTCTAGACTCAGAAAGCAATGATGACATAAGCATCTACATAAACTCACCCGGAGGATCAATAACATCAGGAATGGCAATATACGACACAATGAACATTATAAAAAGTGATGTTTCAACCATCTGTATAGGAATGTCAGCTTCAATGGCAGCATTCCTTTTGTCAAGTGGAAAAAAAGGAAAAAGATACATACTACCAAACGCTGAAGTAATGATTCACCAACCACTCGGAGGAGCACAAGGACAAGCAACAGAAATAAAAATAGCGGCAACTCGTATCCTAAAACTTAAAGAAAAACTAAATAAAATACTATCAAAAAACACAAATCAATCATTAGAAAAAATACAAAATGACACAGAAAGAGATTACTTTCTTGAC
>CAZVVV010000106.1:0-3639 GCA_964630725.1 uncultured Muribaculaceae bacterium | reverse complement strand
AAAGATGTACTTCCTGAAGAAAGATTGGAAATTAATTTTAGGATTATTGGTGAGGATACTAGACTTGTTATTATTAAGCCTATTGGAAAAAGATATGAAGACTTATGTGAGGCGGTATTATGATAAGTCTTTTTTTGAATACTTCGATTGATTTTTTATCTGTTGCAATTGTTAAGGATGATGTTGTTTTAGATTCTTTTTATACTAAGCTTAATAATGATTTATCTAAGATTACTCTTAGTGTTATTGATGATATGTTAAATAGAGTTTCTATTTCTAAGAAGGATATTGGGAGAATAGTTTGTGTTAATGGACCTGGTTCTTTTACAGGACTTAGAATTGGTGTTACTATTGCTAAAGTTTGGGCATATAGTCTTAATATTGATATTGTTGGAGTTTCTAGTTTATATGTTCTTGCTACTGGAGTAGAAGGCAATTATATAGTTCCTATTATTGATGCAAGGCGTGGTTATGTTTATGCTGGTATTTATGATAAGAATTATAATGTTATTATGGATGATTGTTATATTTCTTTAGAAGAGTTATCTAATCGAGTTAGTGAACTTGGTTCTGATGTTGTTTATGTTTCATCAAATGGATTTAATGATTCTATTGAGTATAGTCCTAATATTGAGAGAATTTTTAAATATTTAGATATGGATAATGTTATTGATAGTTTTTCATTTGTTCCTAATTATTTAAAAAGAGTGGAAGCTGAGGAAAAGTTAAATGGTTAAAGATGTTGATGCTTCGTTACTATCATCTTTTGGAGTTTTTAAGACTTCTAATCCTTTTGTTAAGTATATTGGATATATTTTAAATGATGAAGTTATTGGATATATTGAGTATAGTGTTTTATATGAAAAGGCAGAGATATGTAATATTTTTGTTAATGAAGATAAAAGGAATATGGGGATTGGTTCTTTGATGATTAAGTATTTGATTGATTGTCTTAGAAGTATTAATATTTATAATATTACTTTAGAAGTTAGTGTGTTAAATAGTAGTGCTATTTCATTGTATAAGAAATTTGGTTTTGTAGATGTTGCTAAAAGATGTGGTTATTATAATGGAGTAGATGGTATTTTGATGGAGTTGATTTTATGAAGGATGTTTATATTTTAGGTATTGAAAGTAGTTGTGATGAAACTAGTGTTTCTATTGTTAAGAATGGTTGTTATGAGGTTAATACTGTTATTCTTAGTCAAATAGATATTCATACTTTGTATGGAGGGGTAGTTCCTGAGATTGCTAGTAGGAATCATGTTAAAGATATTACTTTTGTAATTGATAAGTGTCTTAAGGAATCTGGTATTGGAATGGATATGATTGATGCTGTTGCTGTTACATATGGGCCTGGTCTTATTGGGTCTTTGTTGGTAGGGCTTGAAGCTGCGAAGACTATTGCTTATTTATATGATAAACCTTTGATACCTGTTCATCATATTGCTGGACATATTTATGCTAATAATATTGGTCATGAACTGGAATTTCCTCTTTTAGCTCTTGTTATAAGTGGTGGCCATACAGAGCTTATTAAGATGGATGATCATTTGAGTTTTTTAAAGATTGGCGGAACGCTTGATGATGCTGTTGGGGAATGTTATGATAAAGTTGCTCGTGTTGTTGGAATTGGTTATCCAGGAGGACCACTTGTTGATAAACTTGCTCATGTAGGAAAAGTAAATTATCATTTACCTATTCCTATGAATGATGATAGTTATAATTTTAGCTTTAGTGGACTTAAGAGTGCTGTTATTAATTTGGTACATAATGAGGAACAACGTGGTAATGTTATTAACAAAGAAGATTTATGTGCTTCTTTTCAAGATGTTGTTGTTAAATCTTTAGTTGGGAAGACTGTTAAGGCTTTGAAAGAGTATAATATTAATAATCTTATAGTAGCAGGTGGTGTTGCTGCGAATAAGGGAATAAGAGAAGCTTTAGAGAAGGAATCTTTAATAAATGGATTTTCTTTTAGTTCTCCAGATATGAAATATTGTACTGATAATGCTACGATGATTGCAGCGTGTGGATACTTTTTATATAAGAAAGGTGTACGTGCTAATCTTGATCTCAATGCAAAATCTAGTGAAAATTTGATATAATTTTAAAAAAAACAAAAAAAATATTGAAAAAATGCAAAAAATCACTTGCAAAATCATAAAATATATAGTATCATTTATATTGCTTACAGAAGTTTGCATTGTGGGCTTGTAGCTCAGTTGGTTAGAGCGCACGCCTGATAAGCGTGAGGTCGATGGTTCAAGTCCATTCAGGCCCACCATATATGCCTCAATAGCTCAGTTGGTTAGAGCACTTGACTGTTAATCAAGGGGTCCTAGGTTCAAGTCCTAGTTGGGGCGCCATTTTTATTGGCCCGTTGGTGAAGCGGCTTAACACACCACCCTTTCACGGTGGCATTCTCGGGTTCGAATCCCGTACGGGTCACCAAATATGTAAGTAACTCTCTTTTGAGAGTTTTTTATTTAGAAAAAGTGCTAAAACTATTGACTTGAACGTATAATTTTAGTATAATTTTAGTCGGTACATTTTCTTATATATTGATTTTTATAGGAATTGGGAACTCTTATAGGAATTGGTATTAAAAAATAGGAGGATTAATATGAAAAGTTATATGCAAAAAAAAGAAACTGTTGAACGTAAATGGTATGTCATTGATGCTACTGATGTTACTTTAGGACGTTTAGCTAGTAAAGTTGCTCATATGTTAAGAGGAAAACATAAAGCTACTTATACACCACATATTGATTGTGGAGATTATATTATTATCACTAATGCTAGTAAAGTAAATCTTACTGGTAATAAGTTAGATAAGAAAATTTATTATAATCATTCTGGATATACTGGTGGTTTAAGAGAAAGAACTGCTAGAGAAATGAAAGAAAAATATTCAGTTGAAATGGTTGAAAGAGCTGTTAAAGGAATGCTACCTCACAATAGATTAGGTAGAGCGATGGCTAAAAAATTATTTGTTTATGAAGGAGAAACTCATCCACATATGGCTCAAAAGCCAGAAGTGCTTGAAGTTAAATAGGGAGGTAAGTTATGGCTAAGAAAGAAAACACTTGTTATTATGGAACAGGAAAAAGAAAAACTAGTATTGCTAAAGTAAAATTAGTTGAAGGTACTGGAAAGATTACTGTTAATGGAAAAGATGTTTATGAATATTTCCCTTTTGAAACTTTAGTTATGGATTTATGTCAACCTTTAGATTTAACTGAAACTAGAGAAAAGTATGATGTAATCGCAGAAGTTAAAGGTGGAGGTTTTTCAGGACAAACTGGTGCAATCAGATTAGGTATTGTTAGAGCTTTACTTGAATCAGATGTTACTGATGCTTCTGAAGAAACAAGTTTTAGAAAAATATTAAAAAGAGATGGATTTATTACTCGTGATTCTAGAATTAAAGAACGTAAGAAACCAGGTCTTAAGAAAGCAAGACGTGCTCCACAATTCTCTAAGAGATAGGAATATGTTTTATACCTTGAAATGTTTATTTCAAGGTTTTCTTTTGTCTTAATTTTGTATTGTTTTATTGAAAGTGATATATCTTTTATGATATAATTTTATTGTTAGGAGAATAAAGATATGGGGAAGAAAATATTTAAAACTTTA
>CAZVVV010000105.1:0-3704 GCA_964630725.1 uncultured Muribaculaceae bacterium | reverse complement strand
CTAAAATAACAGTATATACATTATATTCCATAAATATTCTTGACTTCTTATCATCAAAATTATTACTTGATGCAATTTGTAAAACATCAGATATATTTTTTTGTTCTTGATTATAATACCTAATATTAGAATAAAGATAAATAAATACAGTAAATATAGTTATAATAGTAAATATTGTAGCAAACAATTTAATTCTTAATCTTTTCATTTTTTTACCTCTAATTTATAACCCATATTTCTTATTACTTTTATTAATACTTTAGAATTTATTAATTTTAATTTTTTTCTTAAAAATGATATATAAGCTTCAAGTGTATTTATTTCACATTCACTATCATAACCCCATATCTTATTAAATATTTGTTCTTTAGATAATACTATGTTTTTATTTCTTATTAATAATTCAATTAGTTGAAATTCTTTACCTATTACTGATACTTCTTGATTATTTGTAATATTTTTAAGACTTAGTTTTTTTATATTTAACTCTAAATCTTCAAATTTTAATACATCATTATTTATATCATCTTTTCTTAATTGAATATTTACCCTTGCTAATAATTCATCCATATGAAATGGTTTTGTTAAGTAATCATCTGCACCATTATTAAAACCATTCATTTTATCATCAATAGTACTTTTAGCAGTTAACATTATTACTTTAGCAGAAATATTTTCATTTTTTAATTCTTTTAATATTTCAAATCCATCCTTATGAGGAAGCATTACATCTAATAAAATTAAATCATATATATCAGTTAATGCTTCATACAAACCATCCTCTCCATCTGTTGCAATATCTACCATATAATTTTTACTTGTCAACATTGAAGAAATAGCATCTGCTAAATTGTATTCATCTTCGATTATTAATATTTTCATAAACATCACCATCTAAAATAATATAATATTTTTCTTAAATAAAACTTAAATTAATATAATTCCTTTTCTATAAAATCCGCTAATTCTTTACAATATTTATTTATTATATCTACATTCTTACCCTCAATCATAACTCTTATTAAGTTTTCAGTACCACTTGGTCTTACTAATACTCTTCCATCTTCTTTTAAAATACTTTCTATGTTATTTATTTTATCCTTTATTCTTTCATTTGATTTATATAATTCCTTTTGCTCTTTAGTAACATTTACATTTATCATTACTTGAGGATACTTTTCCATTATACTCTTTAATTCTTTTAATGATTTATTAGTATGAGCAATTACATTCAATACTTGAAGCGATGTCAATTGTCCATCCCCAGTATTTGCATATTCTTTAAATATAATATGTCCACTTTGTTCTCCCCCAAGAATGTAATCATTTTCTAACATATTTTCTAGTACATATTTATCTCCTACTTTAGTTGCTACAAAATCTATATTATGACTTTTACAATAATTTATTAATCCTAAATTAGACATCACTGTACCAACAATAGTATTATTTTTTAACATATTATTTTCTTTTAAATAGTTAGAACATATAGCTAAAATATAATCACCATCAATTTCCAAAGCACCTTCATCTAACATAATACATCTATCAGCATCTCCATCATATGCTATTGCAAAATCATAATGATCCTTTAATACTAATTCTTTTAATTTATCAATATGAGTAGACCCAGCATCTTTATTAATATTTAATCCATCAGGAACATCATTTACAATAGTATAATTTATATTTAACTTAGAAAATAACATCTCAGCAGTTTTATAACTTGCTCCGTTAGCAGTATCAATAAGTATTTTCTTATCTTTTAATTCATCCTTTATATTTATTGTACTAAGTAAATGATTTATATAAAGATCTACTACACTTTCTTCTTTTTTTCTAACACCACATTCATTTATAGTATTATTTTCCTGAAAATTTAAAATATTTTCTTCAACTTTTTCTTCCAAAAAAGAATTTAGTTTATAACCATTTTTATCTAATACTTTTATCCCATTATACTGACTAGGATTATGACTAGCACTTATTATAAAAGCACCATCAGCATTTAATTTCTTTGTTAAATATGAGATAGCAGGAGTTGGCAAAACACCCACATCTATTATGTTACATCCAAACGATAATACTCCAGATGATGTAGCATCAGTTAACATATCCTTACTTATTCTAGTATCTGTTCCTATTATAAATGTTAAACTTTGTTTATTAAGTTCTTCTTTTAATACTTTACTTACACTACCTCCGATTTTATAAGCAAGTGATGGTGTTAAATCTTTATTAGTTATTCCTCTTATTCCATCTGTTCCAAATAATTTAGTCATATTATTACTCCTTTTCTATAATATTTTTCATATCTTTTACAATACTATTTTTAGGTATTACACCCCTTACTGATGTAAGTGGATATATATTAGTATTTGATCCAATCACTGTTCCTGGGTTTAAAACACAATTACATCCTACCTCAACATAATCCCCAAGAAAAGCACCAACTTTTTTTAGATTTGTTTCTATTTTATTCTCTTTATCTTTTATAATTACTAGTTCTTTATCACTTTTCACATTTGAAGTAATCGAACCCGCTCCCATATGAGAATGATATCCTAAAATTGAATCACCAATATAATTAAAATGTGGTACTTGAACATTATCAAATAAAATAGCATTTTTTATTTCACATGAATTTCCTAATACACATCCCTTCCCTATTATTACTGAACCCCTGATAAAAGCACAATGTCTTACTTCAGCATTTAAATCAATTATACATGGTCCAATTATTTTAGCAGTTTCACTCACATCAGCAGTTTTATGTATCCAAATATTATCTCCTTTTTTTACATAATTATCATCTAAAGTATTCCCTAATTCAATTATATATTCTTTTATATTAGGAAGTATTAGATATGGATATTCATATCTTTTAATTAAATCTTTTGCAATAGTATTAATATTTATAAATACCTCTTCAGTTTTCATTCATATCACCTATTTAATTATATCATAAATATTAATATATAGAAAAAAAACATCGCTTTACAAATATTATCAAAAATTTACGATGTTTAAACTATTAGTCACTATTATTTATCTTTAGTTACTTTAACAGTTAATACTATTCCAATTAAATTCATTCCAATTGATAAACCAAGTAATATACCACTTGTAAAATCTCCGATTGAACTTGTACTATTACCTATAAAAGCATTTATTATATATAGTAAATTACCTAACACTATTAATAATATTCCAGTTTTTAAGTTATTCATTTTTACTCCTCCCTACTCTTTATTTTCTTTATACAAGTATAACATATTCTAAAATTATTTTATACTAATTCTTATTAAATATAGAAATATTATCATATTTATTATATAATTTATACATAAATAATATTTAAGGAGGAGATTATTTTGAAAAAAATCAAAAAAATATTTGGAGAAATTAATATAACTTGGCCAAAACTAATAATAAGTGCAATTATAGTTGGTATATATACTGCTCTTATGACACTAATTCCAGCTTTAAAAGATACTTCTTTTCATGACATAGCAGTAACATTTGAAGTATGGATTTTATTTGGAATAATTATTATTATGAATAGTAAATCCGCTACCGATTCAGCATTAAAATGCTTTGTATTCTTTTTAATAAGTCAACCAATTACATACTTAATTCAAGTTCCATATAATAGTTTAGGATTTAAAATATTTATTTATTATAAATATTGGTTTATTTGGACA
>CAZVVV010000104.1:0-3792 GCA_964630725.1 uncultured Muribaculaceae bacterium | reverse complement strand
ATGTTGGTCTTCAAGCAAGACTTATGTCACAAGCATTAAGAAAATTATCTGGAACAATGAATAAAACTAAAACAACTGCAATTTTTATCAACCAATTAAGAGAAAAAGTTGGAGTTATGTTTGGTAATCCTGAAACTACACCTGGAGGAAGAGCATTGAAGTTTTATTCAACAATCAGACTTGATGTAAGACGTGGTGAACAAATTAAAAATGGTGATACAGTTGTGGGTTCTAAAACTAATATTAAAGTAGTTAAGAATAAAGTTGCTCCTCCATTTAAGACTGCTTGTGTTGAAATTATGTATGGAACAGGTATATCTAAAGAGGGAGAAATTATTGATTTAGCAGTTGATGCTGATATCATTGATAAGAGTGGTGCATGGTATTCTTATAATGGAGAACGTATTGGCCAAGGCAAAGAAAATGTTAAAACACTTTTAAAAAATAATACTAAGTTAAGAGATGAATTAGAAAAGAAAGTTAGAGATTTTTATAGTAATAAAAAAGATGTTGTAATTGAAAAAGAAAATAAAGTAGAGTAGATCTATTTCTACTTTTTTCTTTATTATAAAAACAGAAAATATATTGACCAAGCACCATTGATATGTTAAAATAAAATTGTAAAAGTTTTGATAAGGACACGATTTATATTAAGTTATCAAAGAGAGTTAGTATTTGGTGAAAACTAATATAATAAGATATAAATTACTACCTTTAAACTGTTCTAGAAATAGATACCGGATAACTCCGTTATAGTTTTAAGTTATAAGGTAGGATGGTACCGCGTTTAAACGCTCCTTAATCAGAAGGAGTGTTTTTTGTTTATATTTATATTGATATGGGGGAAATAATATGAGAATAAAAAACTTAAAAGTAAATGAAGCATATTTTTTTACAATAAATGGTTTCTTACAAAAATACTATGGATTTAAAAAGAATATGTTTTCCAATCTAACGCACTCTGACTTAGATGTGTTATTACCAGACATCAAAAAAACTAAACAAGAAGAAATAACTGAAGAAAACATTAAAAAAGGAAAAATAATCCTTGTAAAAGATGCAAAACATAAAATTATAGCATACGATAATCCATTACTATTAGATGAAAATAATTATGTGTTACAAACTGATAATTCAAACATTGAAGTAATCTTTTTAGACGATACAATCGATGACTATAGTGATATCACTGAAGAGGATTTACCATTTATGAGTGATATTCAATTAGAACAAGCACTTGCATACTTTAAACTACATAACAATCATAAAATGATAAGACTAATCATAACGGAATTTCGCTTTAGACCTAAAAAAGGCATTAAAAGAAGAAAATTAGAAAAACAAATAAAAGAAGAAAAAATGGAGGTAGAATAAAATGCAAAATATAAAAGAAAATGAAAATCTAAATACTTTAAACCATAGCTGTGCACATTTACTTGCGCACGCTATAAAACACTTATATCCATCTGCTAAATTCTGGGTAGGACCAGTAATCGAAGAAGGATTCTATTATGATATCGATTTAGGAGACAAAACTCTAACTGAAGAAGATCTTCCTATAATAGAAAAAGAAATGAAAAAAATATCAAAAGACAATAAACTAATCAAAAGAATAGAACTAACAAAACAAGAAGCACTTGATATGTTTAAAGATGATATGTATAAAATAGATCTAATTAATAGAATGGATGAAAACGATACAATAATATCAGCATATCAACAAGGAGACTTTATTGATTTATGTCGTGGTCCTCATGTAGAATCAACTAAACAAATGAAATACTTCAAACTATTAAAAGTAAGTGGAGCATATTGGAAAGGAGATTCTAAAAACAAAATGCTTCAAAGGATATATGGTATATGCTTTAATAACGAAGAAGAATTAAACGAACATTTACAAGCCCTTGAAGATGCCAAAGAAAGAGATCACCGTAAAATAGGAAAAGACTTAAACATATTCATGTTCTCTGAACTTGTTGGAAAAGGACTACCAATGTGGTTACCAAATGGATTCATCATAAGAAAAGAATTAAGTGATTACATAACAGAAAAAGAATTGAAACTAGGATATAAACATGTAATGACACCATCACTTGGTAATGTTGACTTATATAAAACAAGTGGACATTGGGCCCATTATAAAGATGATATGTTCCCCGCTATGGAATTAGATAATGAATCATACGTACTAAGACCAATGAACTGTCCACATCACATGATGATTTATAAAAACTTTCTTCATTCATACCGTGACTTACCCTTGCGATTAGCAGAAATAGCAAATGATTTTAGATATGAAGCAAGTGGAGCATGCTGTGGAATAGAAAGAGCAAGAGCATTCACACAAAACGATTCTCATATCTTCTGTACTCAAGATCAAATAGGACAAGAAGTACAAGGAGTAATAGACTTAATATTAGATGTATACAAAGACTTTAACTTTAAAGAATATAGTTTTAGACTATCATTAAGAGATAAAAATAATAAAGAAAAATATTTTGGTAATGATGAACTATGGGAAAAAAGTGAAAATGCTCTAAGAAAAATATTAAAAGAATCAAATAAAGAATACTATGAAGCCGAAGGAGAAGCAGCATTCTATGGACCAAAAATAGACGTTCAAGTAAAAAGTGCAATAGGTCATGATGTAACCCTTTCAACAGTACAAGTAGACTACCAATTACCAGAAAGATTCGAACTTGACTATGTAGCAGAAGACGGTACAAAAAAAAGACCAGTAGTAATACATCGTGCAATACTAGGTTCATTAGACAGATTTACAGCATTCTTACTTGAAGAAACAAAAGGAGCCTTACCACTTTGGTTATCCCCAGTACAAGTAAACATCATTCCAGTAAACAATGAATATCATTTAGAATATGCAAAACAAATAAAGCAACTTTTAAATGAAAATAATATAAGATGCGAACTAGATTCTCGTGATGAAAAATTATCATACAAAATGAGAGAATCACAAACTAAAAAAATACCAATAACACTAGTACTCGGAGATAAAGAAAGAGATAACAACCAAATAAGCTTTAGAAGATTCCAATCAAAAGAAACAACAACATTAGAAAAAGAAGACTTTATAAGTGAAATAACAAAAGAAATAAAAGAAAAAATATATAGACCATCAAACCAATGATGGTCTTTTAAAGGAGAAATATGATACAAGAATTTGATCTACATACACATACAATAAACTCTGATGGAGAATATACAACAAAAGAATTAGTAAATAAAATAAAAGAATCTAATATAAAAATATTTTCTATAACAGATCATGATAGTATACAAAGTATAAAAGAAATAAAAGAAATTAATATAAAAGACTTAAAATACATAAAAGGAATAGAATTTTCATCAATATATAATGATGAATATAATATGCATATACTTGGATATAACATAGATGAAAACAATACTGAAATATTAGAAATAATAAAAAATATAAAACAAAAAAGAATAAATAGAATATATGATATGACAAATCATTTAAAAAAAGAATATAACATAATATTACCAAAAGAAGAAATAGAAAAAATAATAAAAGAAAACAACATACCAGGAAGAGTACATATAGGTAAACTATTAGTAAAATATAATTATGCAAAAGATATGAAAGATTCATTTAATAAGTTTTTAGAGGACATTGATAATAAAACAATAATAGCAAGAGAAGATGCAGAAAAAGTAATAAAAGCAATAAAAAATGCTGGTGGAATAGCTATATGGGCACATCCTAAAAAAACTGAACAAAATCATAACATGAATATCGAAGAAATTTTA
>CAZVVV010000103.1:0-3820 GCA_964630725.1 uncultured Muribaculaceae bacterium | reverse complement strand
GAATTTCAAAATATGTTAAAAAACATGAATATTCAATTTTTGCGGTATTCGTTCCACTTACTTTTTGCATCGGCGGCACTGCTGGGTTCATCAGCGGCACCTGCCGGATCTTTTGCCCCGTTTTTTATACTGCCCTGATAATGAATGTAATATGCGCAAAAATGTGTAATGAAATTGTCAAAAAAAGAGAATAAAAAATCAGGATTGTGATAAACTGACAAAAATTTAAATTTGAAAGGCGAATTTTTAGATGATATAGTTTTATCTACAAAAAGGCAGAGCGGATTTGTGCATCTGCCCAAATGAATGGAGGAAAATATATGAAAAAACTGTTCTCTCTCCTGCTGGCAATCGTAATGGTTGTGAGTTTGGCCGCTTGCGGCAACTCCACTGGTTCCGATGCGGCCAGCGCGTCCAGTGAAGCAAATGCTTCCACTGACTCCGGCGAAACCACCGTCCAAACTGCTGTTGCGGGTGCCTGCTGGTACAATTTTGCTGATACGTTCATCTCCTCAGCACGTCAGACGCTGGAGAACATCGCTGCTGCTGACGGCACCATCAAAATCACATCTGCCGACAGTCAGGGTGCTATCGAAACACAGACATCCAACGTAAATAACTTTTATACCCAGGGTATTGACTATTTAGTCCTGAATAACCTGAATACAAGTGGTATCAGCGAGATTTGCGCTGCGGCAAATAAAGAAAAGGTTACTCTGGTTTTTGCCAACACTGACAGTCCGTCCGATGAGGATTTCGAAAATTATGAGAATATCTGGTTCGTTTCTTCCCGTGCCGAACAGTCCGGTGAAATTATGGGCGAGGCACTGCTGGAATACTGGAATGCTCATCCCGAAGCTGACCGCAACGGCAATGGTCAGATGGACTACATTATGCTGCTTGGCTCTCAGGGCAGTTACGATACAATCATGCGTTCCGGTGAATCCGTCCGTGTCCTGGAGGAGGGCGGTGTGTCTCTGAACAACATCGGCGGTGACCAGTTGTGCGAGTGGAGCCGCGCAACTGCTATGGAAAAAGTAGCCGCTCTGCTGGCAAATTTCGGTGATGACGTCGACGCTATCATTGCCTGCAATGACGATATGGCTTTGGGTGCAGTTGAGGCACTGAAGGCCGCAGGTTTCTTCGGCGACGGGGAATATATTCCCGTCACCGGCGTTGATGCTACTGCCGTTGGAGTCGAAGCTGTGCAGGAAGGGACCTTGCTGGTTACCAGCTTGAACAACCCTGTTAATTTGGCAAAGGGTGTTTACAAGACTATGTGGCTGCTGCAAAATGGTCAGGAAGTCACCACTGAAACAGTGAACCTGCCCGGCGTCGAGGTGGAAGGCCACCGCGTATGGCTGAGCTACACCGCAATTACGCCCGACAATATAGATGATGCCAGTTACAATATTAACGACACAGATTTCTAAGGCGGATAGCCCAGTTAACTAAATCGTTATGAGCAAAGCGGCCGAACCCCGGTGTACGGTGGCTCGGCCGCAACTTCTTTATAGAAACAGGAGGTTACCATGGAACAGACAACTCCGGTCCTCGAAATGATTAATATTTCAAAAAGTTTTCCCGGAGTGAAAGCTTTGGACAACGTTTCATTTAAAGTTTATCCGGGTACCGTTCATGCTTTGATGGGCGAGAATGGTGCGGGTAAATCTACCTTAATGAAATGTGCATTTGGTCTATACCACCCGGAGAATGGCACAATTAAAGTTTCCGGGGAAGAAGTTACCTTTGTAGACGCCCGTGACGCCATGGACAAAGGCGTTATGATGATTCATCAGGAACTGCACCCAATCCGAACCCGCAATGTTATGGAGAACATCTGGGTAGGCCGCGTACCCTATAAAAAAATTGGGCCGGTCCACTGGGTGGATGAAAAAAAGATGTATGACGATACCAAGGCACTGTTTGAGAATCTGGGAGTGAACTTGGATCCGCGCAAAATGGTTGGTGAGTTGAACGCCTCCAATTGCCAGATGATTGAGATTGCCCGTGCGGTCAGCTATGGTGCGAAGGTCATTATCATGGATGAACCCACTTCTTCGCTGACAGAAGTGGAGGCAGAATTGCTGTTTAAAATTATCAAGCAATTGACAGATAAAGGCGTAGCAATAATTTATATCTCCCACAAAATGGATGAGATCCTGCGAATTTCAGATGAAGTCAGCATCATGCGCGACGGGAAAATGGTGGGCACCTGGTTTGCGTCCGAGATGACACAGCAGATGATGGTTTCCAAGATGGTTGGACGTGACATAAGCAATCAATTCCCACAATCCGATCATACACCCCTAGACGAGCCTATGCTGGAAATAAAAAACTTTACATCTGCAGACGCTTGGTCATTTAAAGATGTGAGCTTTACGGTTAACCGTGGTGAAATATTTGGCATTGGAGGTCTGGTGGGGGCACAGCGAACAGAATTGATGGAGTCTATTTTCGGCTTGCGACCCATAGCCTCGGGGGAGGTCTGGTTCAAGGGCAAGCAGGTAAACATTAGGTGTCCTCAGGATGCTATTCAGCTTGGTATGGCATTACTGACTGAGGAACGCCGTGCCAGCGGTATCGTTCCAATCCTTTCTATTACCGATAATACAGTTTTGGCAAATCAGACGGCCCATACCGAACAGTATAAAAGCGGGATTTTCCTGAATGAGAAAATCCGCAGCGAGCATACCAAAAAATATATTGACGCGCTTTCTATCAAGACACCCAGTGCCAAGACGCAGATTCAGTACCTGTCCGGAGGGAATCAACAGAAGGTGCTGCTGGGGCGGTGGCTGCTGGTTAATCCAGACCTTTTGATTCTGGATGAGCCAACGCGTGGTATTGATGTCGGTGCAAAATATGAAATCTACTGCTTGATGGAGCAGATGGCAAAAGAAGGAAAGACTATTATTATGATCAGTTCCGAAATGCCGGAACTGATGGGTATGTCGGATCGAATTATGGTTATGTGTGAGGGACATGTATCCGGCATTCTGGATGGGAAAAAAGCAACGGATGAAAAAATCATGATGCTAGCCAGCACCTATCAAGGTTCTGAAATTTAAAGGAGGTATGCTTTATGCTGAAGGATAAAAAACGACTGGATGTGCGTAAACTGCTGATGAATTACGCACTGTATGTAATTATGGTGCTGATGGTTGTCATAGTCGCTTGCATTTCGCCAAAGTTCCTATCTATCCGTGTTTTGCGTGATATTTTAACCCAGTCCTCTACCCGTATTATTGTGGCGATGGGCTGTATGTTTGTAATTATCTCCGGATCGTCGGATTTGTCCGGTGGCCGGACTGTAGGACTGGCTGCGGTAGTTGCCGGAACCCTGGCACAGCAATCCTCCTATTATCTGAAATACTGGGCGAACTTGCCTGAACTGCCTATCATTGTCCCCATTCTAGTATCCATGGCGGTAGGGCTCGTTGTTGGATTGCTCAATGGGTTTATTGTAGCGAAGCTGAAAGTTCCCGCCTTTTTGGCAACCTTGGGAACACAGATGATTGTTTACGGAGCAAATTGCCTGTATTTTAACCGTGAACCAAACAACTCCCAACCATTGGGGGGATTTTTGAAGAGCTTCAGCGAACTGGGTACGGGCAGTATCTTTGGCATTCCATACCTGGTTATTATCGCCGTAGCCATTATGGTACTGGTGTGGATACTGCAGACTAAAACCTGCCTGGGCAAAGAGATTTTTGCTGTCGGAGGCAATCCGGAAGCTGCCAGAGTTTCCGGTATAAATGTTTTCAAAATCCAGATGATTACCTATTCTCTGGCCGGTGTCTGTTACGGCTTGGCCGGA
>CAZVVV010000102.1:0-3824 GCA_964630725.1 uncultured Muribaculaceae bacterium | reverse complement strand
TTATAATAACAAATATTTTTTAAAATATCTTTTTTATATAAAATTACACTTTTTTAAAAAAATAACTATCTAAACACTAATTCATATAACTATTATATCCTCCGATAATATTAACAACATTATACCCTTTAGAAGCAAGCTGTTGACAAGCCTTTGTACTTTGTATTCCATACATACAATATATATAATAAATAGAATCCTTACTTATATAATTATCAGGATTAAAAAGTAAAAAATTAACTGGAACATTCTTACTAGTAGGAATATTACCATTATTAAATAAATAACTATCTCTAATATCAATAATATTAATCCTTCCAATAAGACCTTTAACCTCATCAGTACTTATACTTTTATACATAAAATACCCCCATAATACATTATATGAGAGTATTTACTAAATGTTATTCATCAAAGAAATCATCAAAGAATTGATCATCAGTAACAGTCTTTTTATAAATATCTGAAACATCTGAATTAACTTGTGGAGTTGGTGAAATACCAGTCTTTTGTACAGAATCAACATTTAAAGTTTCTATATCTTTACTTTCAACAGAAACATTATTTTCTACACTAGATTGTTGCTTTTTCTTTTGTTCTTCTTGTTCTTTTCTTTCTTCCTCTTCAAGTTCTGCAATCTTTTGATCTATCTTCTTAACTATATCATCAATATTAAAATTATTATTAGGTTTTACTTCATTTGTACTTGAAGTACCAAACGGATTAGGACTAGTCCCAAAAGGATTTCCTCCATTCATAAATGGATTAGCACCACTTACAAAAGGATTACTACCCATAGAATCCATAAAACTATCCTTTTTCTTTTCTTTAACAAACTCTTTAATATTAAACTTTTGAACTTCTCTTTTTTCTCTTTGAATAAATGGATCAGCCTCAATCTTTGGAATATTCCAATCAATTTCAAAATTAGGTTTTAACTTAGTTCTAAATGGATTTTGTCTAACTCTAATAATAATTGCTTCAAATAACTTCATCTTTTGTAAATCAGAAACAGTTACTAAAGGCCTATTTTCTTCATGTTCCTTATCACCTTTTCCAACCTTAACTTTAACTTCACCACAAAGTTCACTTATTTCTTTCAAAGCAGCAAGCTCAGTAGTAAGCAAATAAAGTAAATTATTACAATTACTACGTATAGTTTGTGCAACTTCTTTTGAATAAGTAGCTTCAAGACCTGCAAAATTTTGAATAATCATAGTAAGTCTAATTCTCCTAGAACGAGCTGCCGCAACCATAGTAGTAATATCCTTTAAAGGAGGCATATTTTGAAACTCATCAAGAATAAAATTAGTTCTAACAGGAAGTTCTCCATTTGGTGATTGTTGAGCAACATCTATTAAAGATTCATAACATTGTTTTATAAAAATAGTAGCAAGAGCATGATATGTTTTCTTTTCATCTTGAATAATCATAAACACAGCAGTCTTTTGTTTACCAATCATTGACATATCAAAATCACTAGTAGCAAGCATTTCAGATAAATTTTCACGAGATGCAAATATTCTTATCTTTTGCTTAAATGTAGAAAGAATACCACCCTTTGTTTCTTCAGGAGCAAACACAGTAGCAGAAGCCGCAGTATATGCTGAAGAATCAGGTTCCATATCATTAAAATATTCCTTCATATAATTACTATTTCTACCAAACTTTTCTTCTCCTAAAGTAGTCATTAAAGAAATACTATTAATATTTACTTCTTCAGGCTTTGCATCCTTAAATAATCCTAATGCAAGACCCGTAAAAAAGTCAGCAGAATTCTTTTCCCAAAATGGATCCTTATTTCCACCTTCTTCATACAAAATATTCGCAGCAACGTCATCCAAAAGTTCCATTGCTTTATCAGTATTACCACTAGTGTAATAAGAATATGGAAGAGCAAGAGGATTCCATGTATTACCACGTTGAGGTTCACGGAAATTTAACACTACTATTTTATAACCTCTTTGTTTTAATAAACCAGCACTTTCTTTATATATTTCACCCTTAGGATCAGTAATAATCATTGATTCACCACGTTTAGCAAGAATCTTAACTAAAGGATGAATTATACATTGAGTCTTACCAGTACCAGTAGATCCAATAACTAAGTTATGTGATTCACCATCATCAACCCACATATTCTTTCCATCATTAATAATAGGAAATCCAGCAGCATTATAAACAGGATCTTGTACATGTAATTCTTTTAAAGAATCTTTAATTTCTTTTTCCTTAGCCCATCTAGAATAACCACCCTTATTTTCTTTTTCTCCCACAAAAAAACCAACACCTTTTTCTTGTTCAAAGAAATAAGACTTAACAGAAAAAATTAAAAAGATTAAAGCAAATATATAAAACATTAATAATACCCCAAAATGTTCTTTAAATGCTATAAATATATCAGCAGTAAACCCATCCCCACTTCCAATACTTGCAATATTTGAAACAGCAAGAGCCACTAAAAAAAGTAATAAAACTGCAAATAAACCAAAAATCATCCAATCTTGTGCAGTAGCTTTCAACTTTAACTTCATAATCCACCTCATTAACTATAATCTTTTATAATTATATCACTTATATTTTAAGAAGTAAATGAGTTAAGAAAAAAACAAAGCATAATTATACTTTGTTTATTTAAACTATTGTAATCTATTAAATCCAGATATAATCGCAGGTACTATTTGCTTCTTTCTAGATATTTGTCCATCTAAATACATACCTTCATAACTATCAATTAAATATCCTTGATCTAATATATCCTTAGCCCTTTTAGTATATATGAAATATGATCCATTCTTTATAATATCAGTAATAGCAACTACTACAAAAGAACTACCAATATCTTGTTTCATTTCTTCAATTAAACTAATATATTCATCCATATCCTTAAGTATTTCATCAACATCCATTGTAAACACTTGAGCAACCGTATACTTCTTATCATCATAAGAGAAAGTCTTAACATCAGTATTTAATATTTCTTCCTTACTCATACCCTTTATAGAAGTACCAGATTTAAACATTTCAAGTCCATATTCTTTATAATCAATACCCACTAGTTCAGATAATTCCTCTACTACTTTTCTATCAACATCCGTAGTAGTGGGACTACTAAGTATCAAAGTATCAGAAAGTATACCAGATAACATAAGCCCAGCCATATCACGAGGAATATCAATATTATTTTCTTTATACAAAGAATAAATAATAGTATTAGAACTACCAACAGCCATATTTCTAAAATTAATTGGACTACTAGTAGTAATATCCCCAAGCTTATGATGATCAACTATTTCAACAATCTCAGCCTCATTTAATCCAAGAACACTTTGTTCCTCTTCATTATGATCAACTAAAATAACTTTCTTTCTATTAACATTATCTACATCAGTAAGACGAAGAAGCCCTAAACACTTATTATTTTTATCAATAACAGGATAATTATTATGCTTTAACTTCTTACTAGCAATCATAAAATCATCATAATACTCATTCTCATTAAAACATATTGCTCTACCATGCTCAAACACAGTAGAAATATAATTAGCAAGAGATATTAACTTAGCAGTATGAAAAGTATCATATGAAGTACTAATAATATTAACCTCATTTTCTTTAGCAAGATCAAACACATCTAAATCCAACTCTTGATCCCCAACAAGTATTATAGTCTTAACACCCTGTTCAATAGCATGTTTAATTATAATAGGTCTATTCGAAGTAATCAATATATTCTTTGAAGAAAGCTTCACTTCTTCAACAAAAACAACTGATTTATAGCCTCCAACTAAAACATCACCCTCAATTAAATCAAAATACTTAAG
>CAZVVV010000101.1:0-3868 GCA_964630725.1 uncultured Muribaculaceae bacterium | reverse complement strand
GACGTTCTTACTCCGATAGGATATAATTTAATGGTTACACCAAAAGAAATTGATTTTGTAATTGAAAAGTTTTCTTTACTTATTAGCGATGGTATAAATAAATCAATTCATAATATATAACGACAAAATATACAATTTATTAGTTGTAGTATTATCTTGGTGATAATATGAAACATATTAAATTTATATTTTGTCTTTTTTTAATATTTATTTCTTTTTATTTTATAATTAATACTTCAATTAATGAGTTAGATCTTACCTCAATTTATAATATAAATACTAAAAAGATAATTAAAAATATATTTTTATCAGTTGGAAATGATACAACAGATAATACTTTAAAATTATTAAAAAGTAATAATTCTAATGATATAGTTATAAATACAATGGATACTAAAACCACTAATAAAAATATTGAGGTTTATTTATATAATACACATAATAAAGAAGAATATAAAACTAATGTATATGGTATTACTCCAACAGTTATGGATGTTAGTAATATGATACAAAATGAACTATTAAAATATTATGTTTATTCCTATGTTGAAAAGATGGATGTAGTAGGAGAAATGAAAAATAAAAATCTTGAGTATTATGATACATATGATATTTCTAGAAATAATATAATTAATATAAGAAAGAAATATCCTAGTATTAATTACATATTTGATATACATAGAGATTCTGTTACAAAAGATTTATCAAGAGTAACAATAAATGATAAGAATTATGCTAAAATAATGTTTTTAGTAGGTAAAAAGAATTCTAATTATAAAGAAAATGAAAAAAATATAAAAATAATGAGTGATTATATAAATAAAAAATATCCTAAAATACTTAGAAACAATTATTATAATAATTATATATTTAATCAAGATATAATTCCAAATGCTTTTTTAATTGAAGTAGGAGGACCTGATAATACAATAGAAGAACTATATAATACATCACAAGTTTTAGCAGAAGCAATTAATCATTTAATCGGAGGTTAACATGAAAAATACAATAGTTAAGACAATAGTACTTAGTTTAGTTGTTTTTTTCTTAGTACTTGTATTCGCAGAAAAATCCGGTTATTTAAAGACAAAAGAAGAAAAGACTAAGATATTAACCGAAGAACAAATAGAATTATTTGAAAAAGATATAGCACAAGGAAAATCAGTAGATATTAATGATTATGTAATAGATAATAATAAAGACTATACTAATGAAATATCTAATAATTTTTATAAAGTTTCTTTAAAATTAGAAAAGGGTGTAGATGGAATAATTAAACTTATATTTAAAAGTGCCTCTAAAGCAGTAGTAGATTAAAAAGCCTTGTATAAAACTAATAAATATATTACGTTATATATAAAGAAGCACGTTCTTTGAACGCCGACTTCTTGTTCTGACAAAAGTTGCGACGTTTCCAATATCAGAAAGACGTCGCATTTATATTAAATTACTTTAATAATAAATAATTAATTGAAAAAGTTTATTATTAGTTTTTTTCTTTGCACCTAATAAAGTTTTAAATATTTTATAAAATTACTTGAATAAAAAAATAAAATTGTTATAATAGAGTGTAATGTTTGAAAGGGAGGGATTTTGATGGTTGAAACTTGTTTACCTGTTCTAGTTTTAAAAAATATAATCTTATTCCCTCAAAGTGAAATTAGGATTGAATTAGAAAATGATAAAGATAAAGAACTTATCTTATTAGCGGAGTCTTATTACAATAAACATATTTTAGTAGTGCATCCCAATGATATGTTTAATGAAAATATTTCTGTTGATGATTATCCTAAAATTGGAGTTTTAGGTTATATAAACATGAAACTTGATCTCCCTAATAATAAAACTAGAATTGTTATACGTGGACTTAATAGAGTACAAGTTAAAAACTATGAAAAATCTGATAATTTTGTTACTTCAGTTATTGATGAGATTCATTATAAAAAACTAGATAAGTATGAAGAAATTGCTTTTTCTAGAAGTCTAATTAAACAAGTTGAATATTATATAGAACAAAATCCTAATATGAGTAATAGTGTTTTATCTCAAATACTTGGTATTAATGATATAGATAAGATTACTGATGTACTTGCCATGTCTATACCTGGTACATATGAAAGAAAACTACAATACTTAAATGAAACAGAACCTACAAATAGAGTTATGATGCTATTTGAAGACATTAATCAAGAATTAAAAATTATAAAACTTGAACAAAGAATCGAAGAAAAAGTTAATACTAATATTGAAAAGTCACAAAGAGATTATATATTACAAGAAAAAATTAAAGCTATTAAAGAAGAACTAGGTACATCTTATGATAAAGATACTGAAATAGATAGCATTAGAACTAAAATGAATAATATTTCTCTTCCAGATAAAGTTAGAGAAAGACTTGAAATAGAAATATCTAGGTATGAAGCTACATCAATGTCTTCTCCAGAAGTTGGTATGATAAAAAATTATATTGATACTATTTTATCTTTACCATGGGATAAAAAAACTATTGATAATAAAGACTTAAATAAAGCTATGAGTGTTTTAGATAGTAGTCATTTTGGACTAAATGAAGTAAAAGAAAGAATCATTGAATATTTAGCACTTCTTCAAATGAACAATAATACTAATAGTCCAATTATTTGTTTAGTAGGTCCTCCAGGTGTTGGTAAAACTACTTTTGCTAAGAGCGTAGCAGACGCAATGAATAGAAGCTTTACTAAAGTATCAGTCGGAGGAATAAATGATGAATCAGATATAATTGGTCATAAAAGAGCATACATCGGTTCATCTTGTGGTAAAATAATACAAGGTATAAGAAAAGCAGGAAGTAGTAATCCAGTTTTTGTTATAGATGAAATAGATAAAATGACAAAAGATATAAAAGGAGATCCTGCTTCTACATTACTTGAAGTTTTAGACAAAGAACAAAATAAAAGTTTTTGTGATAATTATATTGAAGAAGAATTCGATTTATCTAATGTTATGTTTATATGCACTGCTAATTATATAGATAGAATACCTCTTGAACTTTTAGATAGATTAGAAATAATAGAAATGTCTAGTTATACTGAATATGAAAAACTTAATATATGTAAAAAACATATAATACCTAAAGGCATAAAAGAATATAATTTAGAAGATGTTATGATAGAATTTACTGATGATGCTATTCTTAAAATAATAAGAGATTATACTAAAGAAGCAGGAGTTCGTGAATTAGAAAGACTAATACTTTCTATACTTAGAAAAATTATAAAAGATATGATAATGTCAAATAATCAAAGTATAAATATTATTGATAATGGTATGGTAATACACTATTTAGGAAAAGAAAAATATTCATATCATCAAAAAGACTCTAAAGCATTAGTGGGAGTAGTTAATGGAATGAGCTATACTATTTTTGGAGGAGATATTCTAAAAATAGAAGTTAACTATTTTAAAGGACATGGCTCAGTTATTACTACTGGTCAACTTGGAGATGTCTTTATAGAAAGCGCTAAAATTGCCCTTAGTTATATTAAAAGTAATTATAAGTATTTTGGTGTTGACTATAATATTTTAGAAGAAAATGATATACATATTCATGTACCAGAAGGTGCAATTAGAAAAGATGGCCCCTCAGCAGGAACTGCTCTTACTACTGCAATCATTAGTGCTATTACAAAAAGAAAGATTCCATCCAATATTTCAATGACAGGTGAAATTACCTTACGTGGTGAAATACTTGCAATCGGGGGATTAAAAGAAAAAATAATTGGTGCTAAAAGAGCAGGAATCACTAAAATTTATTTACCATCTTCTAATGAAAAAGATCTTGAAGAAATTGAAGATTATATTAAAGAAGGAATAAGATTTATATTTGTTT
>CAZVVV010000100.1:0-3916 GCA_964630725.1 uncultured Muribaculaceae bacterium | reverse complement strand
TTCTTGTTAACAAATCTATTATTTGAGTATCAGGATTTTCTATTGTATGATACATGAAGTTAACTAAAAATGCTGTTAATGATGTGACCACTAATATCTCAGGGTTTGAAAGTTGTAATAGTATTACTGGTACACAGAATACTACGAATAGCATTATTGGTACTATTTTTTTTGTTGATATATTTTTTTTATTTTTTATTACAACACATATCCAGCTTATTATTCCTAGTGCTGATATTCCGTATACATAGATTGTGTTGCTACCAAATAGATATACTTGATTGCCATCTTTATAGTATGTAAATGTTAAAATAAAATTTAGTATTAGTGATATTACAAGTATTATGTTTAAAGAGTTTAAGATACGTTTTACTTTTTTGCTTTGTTCTTTTTCTTTTGTTAGAGTCATCTCTTTATGATAAGATATTAATACAACATATGTTGTTATTAAGTATACAAATATAAGTAAATAAGCTAAATATAGTTTTACTACAAACCATCTTATAAAACTATTATCTGATAGATATAAATGGCAATATATTCCACATATGTCTAGTATTATTCCTATTATTACTGTTATTAATAATGAAAAGTATATTTTGTTTTCTACTGTTTTTACTTTTTCTTTTTTGCAAAATAGAATAAAAATTAAAATAGTATAAATTAAACTTGCTACTAGTAAAGGTATACTTGGATGCATAATAATCACTTCCTTTATTTTTCATAAGTTAATTATACTATTTTTCTTTTCTTTTTTAAATATTTTTTCTTCTTTTTGTTAGTTGTTGTCTTATCTTTTTGTTTTCTTCAAGTTGATTTTTTTGAATTTCAAGATATTTATTATATGCTTCTTCTTTTGTCATATTTTCTACTTTGAATGGAGTAGCAAAATTAATGATTACCTTGTGTTTTATGTCTAACTCTTTTATCCATAGAACTGTTACTGGTTGAATGAATGAGTCTCCATTTTTTGCTAGTGAAATGAAACTTGGTTCAAAGTATCCAAAGTCTTTTTCTTTTGATTTATTGGTTGTTCCTTCAGGAAATATTCCAACGTATTGATTATTTTTTAAGAATAGTGCCATGTCTTTTAAAGCTTTTAGATTGTTAGCTTTTGGATTGTCTTTTAGTCTTTCTATTGGAAAGTATTCAAATTTTTTAAATGAGTATGCGGTTAATTTACATAGTAATGGATTTTTATTATTATTGAATATGCTATCTTGGGCATCAAAGAATCGTTTTAATGCTGCCCAGTGAATGTTTTCATCAATTATACTTGTAATTATAATAGGATCAATTGTACTTTGATGATTTGGCGCTATGAGAATGCTTTCATTTTCTTTTTTGTTTAGTAAATTACTTTCATTTATTATTATTGGATTAAATTCTTTTAGAATAACTGTTCTTACTGTTCTTACTTTTTTATAGAAATTGTCTGATTCATGTGCTCTATTTTCCATAGTATATTTGTTATTACCTAGTAGTCTATCTATTACTTGTTCTACTTGGTTAAAATTGGTTATTTTTTTTATTAGTTTTGATTCTTTTATTTCTTCATTATGAACTCCACTTACACATATTGTTTTTATACCATTTTTAGTTAATTGTTCGATTATTTCAGGTTTGTCTTCGAATACTATGTCTGGTTTACTTGCAATTATTGCTTTGATTTTTTCTTCATCATTTTTATAGAAATGAAAGGCATTATATGAAATTTTTGCACCATTTGCTTTGTATTGTAAGTAAGTGAATTTTCTTGATAGTTCTCCGATTGGAGTGTCTTCGGTTGTTTTAGCTCTACTGGTATGTACTTCAATTGTATGATTATTTTTAATAGAATTGTTTATAAAATCTGTTGTCCCTTCCCTAAATTTATCTAGTAAAGAGAATTTTATGAATCTTGGTATGTTTATCCAAAATTTATCTATTGCTTTTTTTGTATATATTTTTGCTTCTTCTTTGTCTATATGATATTTTTTAGCAAAGAAGTTATCCATATCGAAAATGTCTTCTAATTCTAAAGCTTTAGGATTAATTATTTTCATATCATATTCTTGTTCAAAGTATTTTAGTGCGTTTATATTTATAAATTTATTAAAATTTGTCAATGTTCCATCTGTGTCAAATATAATTTTCATTTTAGCTGCCCCCTTAATAAATAATGGCATAATTATACCATAATTTAACTTTTTTGTCTAGGTTTACTTTTTAGACAATATTTTTAGTTATTATTTCTTTTGTTATAACTTATTTTTGTTTTTATAAGACTTTTTCTTTGAATGAAAATTGTAGAAAAAAAGAATTATTTTAAAACTCTTTTTAATTCTTTAATTGATTTTCTTTCTAGTTTTTTATAGGTTCTTTTTGGAATATCGTCGTTATATTCTATCTTACATTCTTCTTTGTTTTCCATATCATTAAATACGAATGGTTTAATTTCTTTTGATTTTTTAAATTTTTCTTTTTTTTCTAGTCCTATATAATCTGATTCATATGTTGCTACTGTCTTATCATCTAGAATACACATAACTTTATGTGATAATGTTTCTTCTTTTTGATTTTCTTCAGTTAGGCAGTATATTTTTAATTCATTATTTAGATATTGTTCAATTTGGGATATTTCTTGATTGTTTTCTATTTTTTTATTTTCTATATGGATGATATTTTTATAAAAGCTTATTTTTATGTCTTGTATTAATTTTAAATTATCTTCATCAATATCAATTTTTAGGTTTAAAGAATTAACTTTATTTTGTTCTTTTAATGATAATTCAAGTATTTTTGTTTCTTCTTCATTTTTTATAATGAAAAGATCGTCTCCTGTTCCAATTATAAAAGTTCCATCTTTTGTGATTTGATTTAGTGTTTCGTGTAATAGAGTATTATATTTTTCATTTGTAACTAGTTCATCATATTTTTTAATTAATCTTTTTGGTATCATATTTCCACCTCTTGTTGTATATTATAAAGCAAAAGGATAGAAAAATAAACCTTTTCTATCCTTTTTAGTGATTTATATTAACTATTTAGTGTAGTTTCCACCGCTTAATTGAGACATTCCTCTTTCAACTAAACGTTTAGTGATTTCTCCACCAACTGAACCATTAGCTCTTGAAGTAGCATCTGGACCTAAAGTTACACCAAATTCTCTAGCTATTTCATATTTCATAGATTCGATAGCTTGTTTAGCTCCTGGAACTACTAGCTTGCTATTTGCCTTGTTTTGATTCATTGTTTTTTCACCTCCTATACATTTATAGAATGTGATTTTTTGACAATTTCATACGTTTTTTTTGTTGGTAATTTTTGGTTTAAAGAATATCACTAAATTGTTCTTCTTCTTTTATATTTATAATCATTGTATTATCAATTGATTCTTTTATTAATTGTTCGTAGTTGATTTTTTGTTCTTCTTTTAAACATTTTTCATGTTTTGGATTTATTACAGGGTGACGTGGAACGAATATAGTACAACAGTCTTCATAAGGTAATATGCTTGTTTCGTATGTGTTTATTTTTTTAGCAATTTCTATTATTTCTAATTTATCTAAGCATGCAACTGGTCTAATAACGGGAATTTTTACTACTTCATTTATTACTCTCATGCTATTTAATGTTTGGCTTGCAACTTGGCCAATTGATTCACCATTTATTAGAACTAACTGATTATTTTTATTTGCTAGTTGTTCACTAATACGATACATCATTCTTCTTAATATTGTTATTATGTATGTAGAGTCACAGTTTTTATATATTTCTTCTTGTAGTTTTGTTATTGGTACAACGTATAGATTAATATCTGTTGTATATTTTAAAAGTTCTTTTGCTAATGTTTTTACTTTTTCTCTAGCATTTAGACTGGTGTGAGGTATTGCTTCAAAGTAGATTGCATCTATTTTTATTCCTCTTTTTAGTG
>CAZVVV010000099.1:0-3951 GCA_964630725.1 uncultured Muribaculaceae bacterium | reverse complement strand
TTGAAAAAGGTTCTTTAGAAAAATCTATTGAAACTGCTAAAAAGATGCTTCAAGAAGGACTTGACATAAGCATTATTTCTAGATGTACTGATTTATCTATCGAGGAAGTAGAAAAATTAAAAGAAGTAGAGTAATCTATTTCTTTTTATTATGGATTTTTACAAAAAAACTTTTATTTTTATATAATGTATGGTATAATTAATTTACAACGAAGTGGGAATCTCCCACTTTTTGTTTCATTTTGGAGGTATTATGGAAAATATTAAGAAAGCATTAGATACTCCACTTAAAGAATTAAATATGTGGATTGATGATATTAAGTATTCTAAAAAGACTCTTTATATTACATTAGATAGTGATGATATTATTAATATTGATAAAATAGTTGAAGCTACTAAAGTGATTAATAAAGTGCTTGATGAAAATGATTTTATTAAAGAAAAATATTTACTTGATGTATCATCAAAAGAAAAAGGAGGTAATTAAGATGAAAGGAGAAGAATTTTTAAAAGCAGTAGATCTATTAGAAAAGGAAAAGCATATTGATCGTAATATTATATTCGAAGCAATGGAACTTGCATTACTTTCTGCTTATAAAAAGAATTTTGATTCTAAAACAAATGCAAAAGTAATAATTAATAGAGAAACTGGTGATATAAAAATATATTCTTATATCACAGTAGTTGAAGAAGTAGAAGATCCTGATATTGAAATATCTTTAGAGGATGCTCAAAAAAGGGATAAAACTAAAGAAATAGGAGATACTTTTGATACAGAAGTAACACCTGATAATTTTGGACGTGTTGCTGCCGCTACTGCAAAACAAGTAGTAGTACAAAAAATAAGAGAGGCAGAAAGGAATAGTTTGATTGAAGAGTTTGAAAGTAAACAAGGAGAATTAGTTTCTGGAATAGTTTCACTTGAAGATGAAGGTAATTACTATATTGATCTTGGTAGAACTAATGGTATTCTTCCTAAAACTGAATTAATTGGTGATGAAAAAATAGAAATGGGTTCTTCAATTAAATGTTATGTTACTAAAGTAAATAGTAATCCTAAAGGGACTGTTATTTTACTATCTAGAAAGCATTATAATTTTGTTAAGAGATTATTTGAACTTGAAATACCAGAACTTGCTGATGGGTCTGTTATGATTTATGCAGTTGCAAGGGATGCTGGTTCACGTAGTAAAGTAGCGGTATATTCTGAATATGCTAATATTGATCCAATTGGTTGTTGTGTTGGAGAAAAAGGTTCTAGAATAGCTAGAATAATGAAGGAATTGTCTGGTGAAAAGCTTGATATTATAAGGTATTCTACTGATAAAGAAGAATTTATAAAAAATGCATTAAGTCCTGCGAAGAACTTATCAGTATTTATATTAGATCCTAAAAAGCAAGAAGCTTTAGCAATAGCAGATGGAGATGATTTCTCACTTGCTCTTGGTAAAAAGGGACAAAATGTTAAACTTGCATCACGTCTTACAAAATATAAAATTGATGTAAAAAATAGTGAACAAGTTAAGGAAATGGGCATAGTTTTAAAGTAGGTGAATATGATGAAGGTAAAGAAAATACCAATGCGTACTTGTGTTATTACACAAGAAAAATATCCTAAAAAAGAACTAATAAGAGTAGTTAGAACACCAGATAAAGAAATTATAATTGATATAACTGGTAAAGCAAATGGAAGGGGAGCATATTTAAAAAAAGATATTGAGGTAATTAACTTGGCTAGAAAGTCTAAGAAATTAGAAAGACATTTAGAAACTACAATACCTGATACTATATATGATGAACTTATAAAGATTGTGGGGGAATAATATGAAAAGAATTGGGAATTTAAAGATATACAATTATCATTTAAAGAGTAAAAGAATAAAAATACATAATTTTAAAAAGATACATGTTTCTGCTTATATTAATGATAATATTTATAATTATAATAGGTATATTGAGAATATCAATTCTAATAATATAGAGAAAGTAATGAAGTCTTATAGATATAGTGAAGAAACAATATTATCTATATTATCTAATAATGATTTAGAAGTTATAAATAAGTTTGATAATAAAAAGACTTTAAAGTATTTTAAGGATAAAGTTAAGTTACTTGATGATTGTAAAGTTTTTGCTCTTCCATCGAATAGTGATAGGTTTAGATTAGCGTATGAGTTTTCAAAAATAGAAAATTCTAAGAAAAAAATAAGATAAATTTGCTATTAACCCATTAAAAATAAATAAATGAGGTGATAATATGATGAGTGTTTTAGAATATGCAACTGATGTAAATAAAACAGTTGAAGAAGTATTAAAGTTATGTAAAAAGTTAGATATTAATTGTAATAATGATGATGATATATTGTCTGAAGATGATATTATTCTTTTAGATAATGAAATATCAAATGATGAAGATATTGAAGAATTTGAAGATGTAATTGAAGAAGAAATGCTTGATGATGATGAGTTAGAAAAAGATTTAAGAATAAATACAGTCGAAGACAAATCAGTTGTTAAGATGAAAAAGAAGGATACACCAATTAAAAAAGATGATAATTCTAAGTATCTTAAGGCTAAGAAGAATATTTATAAGCATAAAGAAAAGTTGGCTAGTAATGAAAATGATGATAATGATTCAGTGATTCTTTATAAGAATAATATGACTGTAAAGGAACTTGCTGATGAATTAAATGTAAGTGCATCTGAATTAGTAAAGAAGTTATTTGATTTAGGTGTCTTAACTACTCTTAATCAAAGTTTAGATTTTTCTACTGCTGAAGTAATTGTTTTAGATTATGGAAAAGAATTAAAAAAAGAAGAAACAAGAGACATAGCAAATTTTGAAGAGTATGAAATAATAGATAAAGAAGAAGATTTAGTATCACGTCCTCCAGTAGTTACAATAATGGGACATGTTGATCATGGTAAAACTTCATTGCTTGATGCTATTAGAAATGCTCATGTAGTAGATAAAGAAGCTGGGGGTATTACTCAACATATTGGAGCTTATCAAGTAAAAATAAATGATCGATTAATTACTTTTATAGATACTCCAGGACATGAAGCTTTTACTCAAATGAGGGCTCGTGGTGCTAGTGTTACTGATATTGTAATTATTATTGTTTCTGCTGAAGATGGGGTTAAACCTCAAACAAAGGAAGCAATTGATCATGCTAAAGCTGCTAAAGTTCCAATAATTGTAGCTATAAATAAAATGGATTTACCTAATGCAAATCCTGATAGAGTATTGCAAGAATTATCTGAATGTGGTCTTACTCCTGAAGAATGGGGTGGAGATACTTTAGTAAATAGAATAAGTGCTAAGACAAAGATGGGACTTAATGAATTATTAGAAAATATTTTATTGGTTGCAGATATGAATGATTTAAAAGCTAATCCTAATAGATATGCTACTGGTTCAGTTATTGAATCTAAGTTAGATAAAAATATTGGTTCTGTTACAACGATGTTAATACAAAATGGTACTTTAAGATTGGGAGATCCTGTAGTAGTAGGAAATGTATATGGTAAAGTTAGAACTTTAAAAAATGATAAAGGTCAAGATATTATTGAAGCACTTCCATCTACTCCGGTTGAAATAACTGGTCTTAATGAACCACCAGTTGCGGGGGATCGTTTTATGGCATTTGAAACTGAAAAAGAAGCAAAAAAAATAGCTGAAGAAAGAAAATTAAGAAGTAAAGAAGCAAATACTAATCGTTCTGGTATGACTCTTGAAGATTTATTTAATAAAGTAAAAGAAGGAGCAAAGAGTATTAATGTTGTTTTAAAAACAGATGTAAAGGGTTCTGAAGAAGCTATTAAACAATCTCTTTCTAAGATTAATGTTGAAGGTGTAACAGTAGATGTTATAAGAAGTGGAATAGGTACTATTACTGAAAGTGATATAGTACTTGCTAATGCCTCTAATGCTATTATAATTGGTTTTAAT
>CAZVVV010000098.1:0-3988 GCA_964630725.1 uncultured Muribaculaceae bacterium | reverse complement strand
AGACAAAAAACAGTAATTAAAAAAGCACGTTTAAAATTTGTTTTTACTTTTCTTCTTTTTTTTGCCATTATTTAAGCCACCTACCTTCTACCATAAATAATAGCAAAAGACAAGAAAATATTCAACATATTAAATAAAAAAACACTAAAGTTTACACTTTAAATGTCTAATAATAAAATATGAAATAACTACACCTAAGAAAAAGAAAAAAATATAATAAATATTTAAAACACCAGTATTTATTTTCATAATCAAAAAAAGAAATATAAAAGTATAAAACAACATAAAAATCAAATTATATAAAAACCTTATATAAATTTTATAATGGATTAATTGCTTTCTTAAAATGAAAAAAATGAAAAAAAAGAAAAAACCATAAATCAAAAGAAAAAGAAAAGTATAAATTTGAATTCTTAAACTCATTTAAAAACCTTTTCAAAAAATGAAGACTGTTTATTTGATTTTTTCAAATCCTCAATATAACTCATACTAATAATCAATCCTTTTATAGAAACCACACCATCTTTAGTATCCAATCTTATAAGTTCAAGATTTTCTCCTTTAATAGCTAAATATCCCATATTAGTTTCAAGCAAAAATTCTTCATCATCAAAACTATCAATCCTCAAAACTCCAGTAATATAAATACCATTTCTTTCATTAATATTAATACTATGACTATAACTTATGTTATCCTTCATTTTATTCCTCCCAATAAATTATATGATAATAAAAAAGAAATATGAAAAAAAACACACCAATCGGTGTGTAAGATACTATATTATTCAGCAGTTTTATATGCTTCTAAAATAGCTTCTTCAAATAATGCACGAGTTTCTGGATTAATTGGATGTGCTATATCACGATATCCGCCAGTTGCAGTTTTTCTACTAGGCATAGCTATAAATAAACCATTATCTCCTTCAATTATACGAATATCATGAATTGCAAAACAATCATCAATTAAAACTGATGCAATTCCTTTCATACGAGATCCTTCTTTTTCAACTTTACGTACATTTACTGATGTAATTTTCATCTTTTAGTTCCTCCTTTTTGAAGCAAACCGCTCCTAATATTATTGTATATGATTAAAAATAAAAAATCAACATTGTTTACAACTTTTCGCACTTGTTTACAACATTTTGCCAAATATTATAAACAAAATCATAACAAAATATTTTAACATTAAGAAATAGGAATAAACTCGATATTACCAATTAAAACATCAGAATAAGAAAAAGATTTTACAATTCCATTAGAACATTTTATCAAAAAAACAAACCTATAAACATCAATTATAATACCATAAAATTTTTCAGTTTGATTTCTAGCACCATTTACTTTAAATAAATATTCTTTACCAACACAAGATGCAATATTATTTCTAATTTTTTCAATCGTCATCTTGGATACCCCACATACATAGTACCATTTGTTATAATGCCGCCAATACCATCAGTACCATATTTAGTCTTTTGCAAAATCTCAAGTAAATCTATAGGTTTATTTCTATTTGACAAACTAACACTACTTGCAATAATCGCAGGATCAAGTGCATGTATATTTATCCTCTTTGGACTACTAGCAAAATTAGCTCCAGCTTTAATCAACTCTTCATAATTAGACTGACATGCACCTGCTATTATAATAAGCTTTTCATGATCATTTTCATACTTTCTAGCATTCACAACAGTTTTAATAAAATTAATACTATTTTTATAATTAGAATTATTTAAAATATCAGAATTATTTTTATCATAATAAGCATCATGACCAGTAATAACTAATATATCAGGATTAGTTTCATTTAAATGATCAATAATCTGTTTAGACATATCCATCTCATTAATAACAACACCATATGATAATATATTAAGTTTCTTATAAAGAGCCATACATCGTTTCAAATAATCATCATCAGCATCAATATGTAAAATCTTACCAGGTAAGTAAAAATACTCATCTCTATCAAAGTTAGAAAATGAAATCATTCTGTCAGTTAATTTATCATCATCTAAAATCAAATCATTTTCACAATTGTCACAATGAACTAAATCAGACACATTAGCATCAGCCATCAATCTTATATTAAGTCCCTTTAAAATAACTATATCATCAGATATACTAACAATTTTAAATACAGTATCATTATTATGTGATTTTCGAGTTACTAAATCACCAACATTAAAAAGCATATAATCATCTCCAAAAAATTATATGCTAAAAAATCAATAAAATAACCAAAAATTATTTATAACTTCTTTTAATTAACTTGGCATGCACAGCAACACGTTTATTATTATTAGAGCAAGTACTAAGTGTAAGAATTTTATCACTAGAACTAACATTAACATCAAAATTATGAACACTTCTCTTTTTAATAGTATTTAAAAAATCAGAATACTCAGAAGAACTTGCAAAATCAGTAGTTAAATAGTAAGTTTCATTTGGAACTTTATAAACAGAAAAAATTTGCCACATTGTATTTTCAGTTTGAGTAGATAATCTAATTATATGATTATTCTTATTATTATACCAATTACTACTAAGAACATTATGTAAAGAACCAAACATAGTCTTGTCTAATCTAGAATGCCCATAAATAATATTATTATTGTTAGAAAAATCTTTGCTATTTCTATAATCTAAAAATACCCATCCAGCATCATTCCAACTTTTATCAAAAGCATGTGTCAAATAATATTTATTATCTTTTGCTTGAACAAATGGATAATTAATATTAGTATTATTAACATTAATCCAACCAACAGTATCACTATTTTGTTTTATTAAACTATCAATATCAACATCAATCAATGGCATTTTAATAAATTGCCAATAACTATTATTCTTATCATTTTTCAAAGATTCATCTTCAATAATCTCAGTATTTTTATCATCATCAATCGTCTTAACTTCAGTATTTTTACTTATATCATCAGATAATTTTGAAATATTTTTATTATCATTATACCAAAGATATATTTCAATCAAACTAATAATAAGCCCAATAGCAAAAACAACAAACAAAGCACTAAAAATTATTGTTTTAGTCTTTATTTTTTTTATATCACTTTTATTCTTTTTTTTCATTATAAACCTCCATATTCAAAGCGTTAGCAATATCACAAAAAATTTCTATACTAAGTTGCTCAGCTCTAACACTTAAATCAAAATTATATTTTTTCAAAATATTAGAAATAATTTCAAGATTATACATAGAAAGATTATTCTTCAAAGTTTTTCTTTTGAATTTAAATGAATCTCTAATTAACTTAAAAAATAAATCTTCATTTAAAACATTACATTTATTTTTCTTTTTCTTAAAAGAAACAATAGCACTATCAACATTAGGGACAGGATAAAAACATCTTCTACTAACAACAAATAACTTTTTAACATCATATTTATAATTTAAAAAAACTGTCAAAGAATTATACTCTTTAGTCCCAACATTCGCAGTAAATCGATCAGCAACCTCATTTTGAACCATAAAATTCATAAATTCAAAATTAATACCAGATGAAATTAATTTTTCTATAATTGCAGTAGTAACATAATAAGGCAGATTAGCTATAACACATATATTAGAATAAGAAAAATCACTAATATCATCAACTAAATTTCTGCTTAAAAAATCATCAAAAATAATTTTATAATTATTAAAAGTACTAAGATTTTCAATAAGTCTATCTTTTACATCTAAATCAATCTCATATCCAAGAACATAATCAAATTTTTTACATAATTCATTAGTTAACTTTCCATCACCACAACCTATTTCTATAACCAAAGAATCAGTTAATGATTCAACATTATTTATTATCTTATTAACAATATTTTTATCGACTAAAAAATTTTGTCCATACTTTTTTTTAAAATTAAAATTTTCAAACATAAAAGTACCTCCATATAAATAATAGCACTTTTCTTAAAAAAACAAAAGAAAAACATAAAAACATATTACTTTCCAATAAGGACATTT
>CAZVVV010000097.1:0-4016 GCA_964630725.1 uncultured Muribaculaceae bacterium | reverse complement strand
ATTTTTATCTATCCATTGTTTTTCAAATAGTGTTAGTTTAGTACTGTTATCTGGAGCATTAAGAAAGAAATAGATTCCTATTGCTGCTGCAAGTAAAAGAACCAAGATTATAATTAACTTGGTTAATTTAGTCCCACTATTTTTCTTTTTGTTATTGTTTTTGCTTTTATTTTTCATTGTTTACACCTACTTATTTGAAGCTGAAGAGTATGAGAATTTGTCATTACTCTTATTTTTGTATGCGATTATTGGATAACCTTTTTCTTTAGAGTTTTCAGATTTTATAAATACTTGAAAATCATAGTAAGCTACTTGATCTTTATCGAATTCATTTATGATAACATCTGTAATTTTTTTTGCATCAGATTGTTTAGTCCCTTCGATAATTGTTACTACTACATTAACTGTTTTACCACTTACATTGGTTTTACTAGAAGAAACGTATTTTTCTTTTTCAACTTTTTTATTGAGTTCATTCATCTTATCTGTGGTTATTTCAACTTTTTCTATTCCTTCTAATCTATTACCATATACAGGTGTTCCAAGTGATGGCATAACTGCTTTGTATATTATAAATAAAAGTAGTAATAGAACAATAAATGCCGCTACTGCGATTGAAGTATATTTATTCTTTTTTATTTCCTTAATTAGTTTATTTTTCAATTTAATCACCTCATTATAGTTAATTATACATTATATCTTATATAAAATCAATTTACATTTTTTGACACATTTTAATTAACGTTTCATTGACAAGTTTTGGATTAAATGTTCCTTTTACTTCTTTCATTACCATACCCATTAAGAATTTAAGTGCATTGTCTTTACCTGATTTATAATCATTTACACTTTTTTCATTATCAAGTAATACTTTTTCAATTATTTTTTCAAGTGATGCAGTATCTGTTTCTAATGAAATATTTTTTTCTTTTAGGATTTCTTTAATACTAGAGTTTGTTTCTAATATATCAAGCATAATATCTTTAAATATTTTATTAGTAATAACACCATCATTAAGTAAAGTAACTAGTTCAATAAACTTACTTGATGTTAATTTTGTATCAAAAATACTAAGTCTATTTTTATTTAGATATGATGATATATCAGTAAGAAGTAAATTACTTGCTATTTTAAAGTCAATATTTGTTTCTATAAAGTTATTTAAGTAATCTGATAAGTCTTTATTATTTATTAGTTTTTCTACATTTATAGGTAATATATTTCTTTCTAAGTATATTTTTCTTCTTTCATCTGGTAATAAAACAATACTTTGTTTAACATTAGAAATCATATCATCAGAAAGTTCTAAATATGGAATATCTGGTTCTGGAAAATAACGATAGTCGTTACCTGTTTCTTTTTTTCTCATAAGAATTGTAGTATTAGTAGTGCTGTCGAACTTTCTAGTTTCTTCTTCAATTAGACCACCAGATTCTAGTATTTGTTCTTGTCTTTTTATTTCATAGTCAATTGCAAGACCAACGTTAGAGATTGAACCAATATTTTTAATTTCTGCTCGCACACCAAGAGTATCATTATCACTAATTGATATATTAACATCTGCTCTCATGCTGCCTTCTTCTATTTTACAGTCACTAACTCCTAGATAGAATAATGTTTCTCTAAGTCTTTCTAAGTATTTCATTGCTTCTTCTTTAGTATGCATATCAGGACGAGAAACAATTTCTATTAGTGGGACTCCTGCTCTATTATAGTTTAGATATGTTTTATTATTAGCGTGTAAGCTTTTAGCAGTGTCTTCTTCAATATGAATACGTTCTATTCTTACTTTGTTATCATTTACTAAAACATAACCATCATATCCAATTGGAGTTCTAGCTTGAGTGATTTGATATCCTTTAGGTAAATCTGGATAGAAATAGTTTTTTCTATCAAAGTGCATTGTTTTATTAATGCTGCAGTTAAGTCCTAAGCAAGCTTTTAAGGCACTCATAATTACTTTTTTGTTTATAGTAGGAAGTGTTCCTGGATATCCTAAGTCTATTTCACAAATATTAGTATTTGCTTCGCTATTATAATCATTTTTAGTAGGAGAAAATACTTTAGAATTTGTTTTTAATTCAACATGGACTTCTATTCCGATTGTTGCAGTATATTTACTCATTGTAGGCACCTCCTAAATCTAGATTAAGTTTTTCTTCAATGAATGATGCAAGGTGATAGATTGTTTTTTCATCAAATTTTTTGCCTATTATTTGCATACCAATTGGTAAGTTATTACTACTGAAACCAATAGGCATAGAAAGTGCTGGTAGTCCTGCCATATTTACTGGATTGGTAAGGATATCGTCTAAGAATCCTTTATTTGGATCGTTAAGACTACTACCAATTTCATATGGTAATGTGGTAGTGGTAGGCCCGATTATTAAGTCATAATCTTTGAATACTTTGTCAAATTCTACATTAAAGGCATTTCTTATCATAAGTGCTTTATCATAGTATTCATTTTTATTTTTACCACTAAGTAAGAATGATCCTACCATTATTCTTCTTTTTACTTCATCTCCAAAACCAAGACTTCTAGTTTTTTTATAAAGTTCATTAAGGTTCTTTGTTTCTTTATATGAATAACCGTATTTTATACCATCAAATCTTGCTAGGTTACTACTTGCTTCTCCAAGTGCAATAATTTGATATAGACTTACTGCATTTTCTAAATATTTCATATCTACTATATCAATAGTAATATTCATATCAGTAAGCATAGATTTAATTTCATTAAATTTATTTAGTATTTCTTTATCAATAACATCACTAATATAGAAACTAGGTATAGCTATTTTCAAATCTTTTATAGATGAACCAATTAGACTAGTAAAGTTTTTATCTTTGTCTACGTTAGTTAGATCTCTTTCATCTTTGCCTGATATTGCTTCGAGTAATAAAGCGTTTTCATAGACATTTTTTGTAATTGGTCCAATTTGGTCCATACTAGATGCAAAAGCAATAAGACCATATCTAGAAACTCTTCCATAAGTTGGTTTCATACCTACTGTTCCACAGAAAGCTGATGGTTGTCTAATAGAACCTCCGGTATCACTACCAAGTGCAAATGGTACAAGGTGTGCTGATACGCATGCTGCAGAGCCTCCGGATGATCCTCCGGATACTAAAGACTTATTCCAAGGGTTTTTAACTGGTCCAAAAAAGCTTGTTTGGTTACTAGATCCCATTGCAAATTCATCCATGTTTGTTTTTCCTATTACTATCATGTTATTTTTATCTATTAATTCTTTTACATATGAGTCATAGATTGGGATGAAATCTTCAAGCATTTTAGAAGCACATGTTGTCTTAAGATTTTTTGTAACTATATTGTCTTTTAAAGCAATTGGAATACCAAATAATAAATTATCTACATGGTGTGTTTCTAATTCTTTAGCTTTTTTTATTGCATTTTCTTTATCAAGTGTAATAAATGCATTTAAATCTGATTTTTCTATTCTAGAGAAGCATTCATTTACTAAGTCTATAGGTTTAATTGTACCATTTTTTAATAGTTTGTTTATTTCAATGATTGGCATATCTATATATTTACTCATCAAAAACACCTCCGACTTCAATGAAATTGTCAAATCTAGAAGAAGAATTATTGAGGATATCTTCTTTTAGATTGTATTCTTTATAGTTGTCTTCTCTTAAAGTAGTATTGTTAGTCCATGGGGCAATGAATAATTCATCAGTAGAGACTTCAACATCATTTATTTTATTAATACTATCTAATATTTCTTTTAATTGATAAGAAAATTTTTCTATTTCTTCTTCATTTAAATCTAAACGTGCTAAGTTTGCAACGTGCAAAACTTCTTCTTTTGTTAACTTATCCATATATACTTTCCTCCGTCCTACTTATTATAGCATGTTAGTAATAATTTTTAAAGTTTTTATCATCAAATTGACATCCATAATAAAAAGAAATAGATTACTCTACTTCTTTAATTTTTCTACTTCCTCGATAGATAAATCAGTATACTTTGAAATAATGTTAAAATCTA